>DATIAI010000354.1:0-3543 GCA_035458065.1 Algoriphagus sp.
CGAAGTTTTCTGCTCCATTTTAGTTATGGTCGGATTCAAAACCCGTCTTGCAACAATTCCATTGATACTTACAATGCTGACAGCAGCTTTTTATGCGCATTGGAATGACCCCTTTGGAAAGAAAGAACTTCCCTTGCTTTATGTCTGTGTGTTTTTGGCGATTCTAGCCTTTGGTGCAGGAAAATATGCACTGGATTCTCTTCGCAAAAAATAAGAAAAATGGCAGACGAACAATCTGCCATTTTTTATTCAAGCCTCCAATAACGCTTCAATATCAAACTTTTTCATCTTCAAAAACGCCTGAATTACCCGCTCTGACCGATCGGGATCAGCCATTAGCTTATTCAAAATAGCCGGAACAATCTGCCAGGAAACTCCAAATTGATCCTTAAGCCAACCACATTGACTTTCTTCTCCGCCTTTAGTCAGCTTTTCCCAGAAAAAATCGATCTCAGCCTGATCTTCACATTCCACGACAAAGGAAATTCCCTCTGAAAAGGAAAATTGATGATCCAAATTGCTGTCCATTGCTATGAACAAATGGCCATTGAGCATAAACTGTGCATGGTTGATTTTCCCTGCCTGACTTCCCTGATCCTCTCCATAACGCGAAATAAATCGCAACGAAGCATGCTCAAAAATCGAGAGGTAATAGTTTATTGCCCGCTCAGCATTGCCAAATTGAGAGCCGGTAAACATTAAAGCAGGACTAAACCGATCAATTATTCCTTCAGGCTTATCAATAGTCAGTTGCCAACTCACTCCATAATGATCCTCAAGCCAACCATAATAAGAAGACCAAGGATAAGAATCCAAAGGCATCAGGGCTTTTCCATTTTGGATTAGCTTGTCCCAAATTTCTTTGAGCTCTTCTTTTGAATCCAAAACTGTGTAAAAAGAAATGGAAGGGTTGGGCTTAAAAATCCCGCCTCCATTCAGTAACATGAATTTTTGGCCTGAGGAACTCCATGTAGTAACCATGGGATTGGATTCAAGAATTTTGGAATCCGGGAAAACAGAAACATAAAACTCTGCAGCTTCATTGGCCTTGTCTTCAAACCAAATACTGGGATAAATTGGTTTTTTCATGATTTTGGAAACTTAGCGTTCACAGATTTCTTTGAGTTGTTGGAGAGCTTTAGGCCACATTTTTTCAAACATTTCCTTGTATTCTCCACCGCTCTCCATGTCTACTTTGACCAAGGTCCTGTCTCCCAGATCCACGAAACTATAATTCTCTGTGACACCTGCAAAACTCCCCGCCTCAGGACCAGAAGTGATCTCCTGTCCGTCTCCATAAATACCAAGATGCTCAATGGAGATATACTTGTCTTTTACATGTTCCGCAATTCTGGAAACCATTCCGCCCTCTTTTCCATCGGGCCCCGGACCAAGAAAGAGGATCTTTGACCCTTTTGTCCAATCGCCTTTAAAATATGACCCTGGGTGAAAGGCCGAAGTCCATTCCCGGTAGGACTTATCGTCAAGCATCAGTTCAAAGACTTTGGAAACAGGAGCGTTGATCTCTATCTCAAAGTGCATTGAATCATGCTGAAAGCCCTCGACGTGTTTTTTGAAATTGTCGAGAATCGCTTGCCATCCATCACGTTGCAATTCTTCGGAATTCATCTCTTCGGCATCGAATGTTACCGTCACGAGGGTTTTTTCATCCAGATCCTCAAACTCTACGACTGCCTCACGGCCGTCTGCCATCACATAGCTGACCAATTCATTTGGCAGCACTTTTTGAAACACTCCCTCAAAATCAAACCCCATCGACCCATCCTTGGCCTCCATTCGATAGGAGAAACTTCCTCCTGGCTCCAATTCATTTGTGGCTGATGGTGAATGCCAGTCAGGCGAGGCGCAATTCCACTTGACAATGTGCCTTGGTGAATTGTAGGCTGTCCATACTTGATTGACTGGTGCGCCGATCTCTGCTGAGACAGTGATTTTTGTTTTCGATTTAGTAGTCATAGTGCTTAAGTTGAAATAATGATATGTCAAATCTACATTCCTTTTTCCTTGTTGTTCCTGTACAATTCTGACAATGAAAGGGTGAATTGCGACAGGATTTTTTATTTTTATCCATGAAAAAAATCCACATCCTTGCCATGGAGCATTCTGTACTTCAAGCGATTGCAGGAACCCAATATTGTTTTAACACCGCTAACTTTTTTCTGGAACAAGCGGGAAAGCCAGCCGCATTTGAAACCCACCTGGTAGGATTGAAAAAAGAAATCCAGCCTGGGTCACCGGGATTCTCAGTTAGTCCAGACCTTTTGCTCGAAAAAGCCGGAAAACCAGATTTGATAATCATTCCCCCGCTTTTCGGGGATTTTGATCAGGCGATTTTGGTAAATGCCCCTTTCCTTCCCTGGATCAAATCTCACTATGAAACAGGAACCGAAATAGCTTCTCTTTGTGTAGGTGCTTTTTTTCTAGCTTCCACTGGGATTGTAAACGGAAAAAAATGCTCTACCCACTGGGGATTTATTGACAGGTTCAAAGCCCAGTTTCCGGAGGTGGAGGTGTTGGACGGGAACATTGTCACTGAAGAGGCTGGGATTTATTCAAGCGGCGGGGCAAATTCCTATTGGAATCTGCTGTTGCATTTGGTGGAGAAATTTGTGGATCGGGAAATGGCCATTTTGCTTTCCAAATATTTCGCAATTGATATTGACAGGACCAATCAGTCCGCGTTTGCCATTTTTCAGGGACAAAAAGAACATCCCGACTCAGAAATCAGAAAGGCACAAGAAATCATTGAAAACAGGTTTGGCGAAAGGATTTCAGTAGATGAATTGGCAGATGAAGTAGCCATTGGTAGGAGAAGCTTTGAACGAAGATTTAAGCGGGTGACCAATAATTCTGTGCTGGAATATATTCAACGTGTCAAAATTGAAGCCGCCAAAAGGAGTTTTGAAAGCAGCCTGAAAAATATCAATGAGGTAATGTTTGATGTGGGATATACTGATTCAAAGGCTTTTCGGACGACTTTCAAAAAAGTGACAGGCCTTACCCCCATCGAGTATCGCAACAAATACAATAAGCTGGTGAGGGTGAATTAGAAAATAGGCCTAAAACAAAAAAACCGATCAAATAGACCGGTTTTTTTGATCGGGATCAGATCTTTTCGAAACAGAATTTGAATTGGAATTTCTGCATTTTTCAAAATATAATATCGTTTTCCCGAGATGATTATTGAATAATGCTTAAATTATTTCTTTCAGGTTCAGATATTTATTTTTAAATTGATATCTTATTGATATTCAGATTGTTGTAATTTTTATCTTCCAGTGGATCGTATTTTTTGTTTCGATCTTCGACTTAGTTCCTTTAGAATTTTTACCGCTAATTTTTCTTTGATGTATCCAAGGCCTGAAAAACAATCCGAAAATAAGGCATTCTTCAATTTGGAAGAAGGACAAACCAAAGCCAATCGAGATCGATATGGTATGAAAATTAAATTACAAACTCCGTACGTAGCGGCACCCTCGGATATCTTTCACAGGCATGTTTTTTTAAATTTTTTTTCACAGT
>DATIAI010000355.1:0-2587 GCA_035458065.1 Algoriphagus sp.
GGCATTGATCGGATTGGTCCATTGGTAAAAAACCATATTGGAGATCAAAGGATAAAAATTCCCTTCTGCCTGTGGATTGAATCCGAGTGTGGACAGAAAATCCACAATACGCTGATTTAAATTTTTGATCTCTACATTCAGAAAGGACTGATTGACCGTGGGAGAGGCCAAGCTATAGTCTGGAAGGTTACCAAGTCGCTGGCGGAAACTCACTGAGCCAGGCTGTAGCCCAAGAATTTTCAGCAATATCTCCCAACTGTCTCCCGGCATTCCCACCCGGGGCACCTTGGTCACCAATTGATCCCAAACGGCCTGCAACCTCTGTAAGACCTGTGCAAGTCCGATAAAAAACTTACCTGAGGCGGCTTCATTCCAGCGGGAAAGATCACTAGTCAACAGCACTCCATAAGGTTGATCCCCTACCCGTATCCCCGACAATGGCCCTCTGGCCGAAACGAACCCGGTAAAAAAGCTTCGGATCTGCGCAGCGGTAGCATCCTTAATCGCGGGCTCCATCAATTCCTCAAAGTAGTAACTGAGCGTCGCAGCGTAGAGTGCGCGGTTCATCATGAGGTTATTGTGGTGGTCCATCTGATCCGCATGTCCCAAATCCTTCAAGACATTTCTGTTGATCCCCAATGACTGGGCAAATAAATCCAGGTCAGATTGTGGGTTGGGGGTCGAAGCGCTTTCTTCATAATACCCCTTTGCCAGCTGATCCTCCCCCCGGGAAAACCCGGAGGCCTCGGTTTCGGTATTGTTGGTCGGTGTTCCTTGGGGCAAAAATGAAAGGCCTTTGGATGAAAAACGATGGCTTTCAAATAGGCTTTCAACAGTTTTTTTGCTGGATTCCGGGTCGGAAGAATGGAGCAAACCCAACACAGTAATCCGATCAATTGATCCGTTTGCCAAGAACATGTTGGGTTTGAGACTCACTTTCATTCCGAGTCCTTTCGCCACAGCTTTGTCAAAATTTTGCAGCCAGGCGATCTCTTCCTGAAAGATGATTTCATCCTCTTTTTTTGTAAAGGCCTGTTCGCTGGAAAATGGATCAGGCCCCAGAAAAACGGTGTCAGGAATGACATGACCGACCTGTTCGTGTACCGCCTTGCCGTTGGCAAAAATGGTTACGACAAATCTGTCAGGAAGTGCCTGCGTTCTTGCGGCTCTCGTCCAAGCCTGTTCTTTGAATACGGTGTGTTTTGGAAAATCCAAAGTGGGTGGTGGCGGCACATTCGTTTGTGGCCAGTTAAGGGGTTTGGTTGATTTTGCAATCCAAATGGCCCGCTGGGGATTTATGGACACGGCTTTCAGCTTATCCCAAGCCAGCTTCTTTTCTGATTCTGCTTCTTCTCCCGGAGGAAGGCTGTGCAAACCTGCTCTTTTAGCCCAATAGAGTTCCCCGGCTTCCACTTCATTTTTTGTCAAGAGCGGTTCATGGGTATCCGCATGGATGTCGTCCGGAAAGATCCTGATCCATAATTCCTGAGCCCCGGTTTGATTATTCACAAAGCGCGTCTCAATCCGTACCGGAAGCATCATGATCGGCAGATTGCCGTTGAGTTCTTTGGTGAGAGTTCGGTGATTGAGCACTTGCAAACCGGCAATCGCTGCATTTAGAGAAGCTTCCGTTTGTCTGAAAATCAACTCTTTTTGTTTCAATTCTCTGCCTAGAGCAACTGGAGTGCTTTTTTTGGTCTTTTGCACCATGCCTAACTTACTGGCATAGGTCGTTTCTTCAGCGGAGGTGTAAGTCTCGCGTAGCTGTTTGATTTTTTGTATCTGCTCCTGAAAAGTTGCCATAGGGAATTGTTATTACCGGTTGCGAAACGTGCTATTTCAAAAATGTCTCCTTGTAGAGGTTGTACTGAAGAATCAGTCTGGTGATATCTTTGGAACCCTTGTTTTCATCATTGATTTCCTTGTCCAGCATTTCGGAGGCATGGACTGCCACCATGACGGGACGCTGAATCATGATCGAAGCCATATCGGCCGAACTTCGACCCCAGACGCCTTTTGTTGCAGTAGGGTCTTTTTTATTGGGCTGAATCTTTCCTGTAGCGAAAGGCAAAGGTTCGGCACCAAAATTCTCCCAGGAGAGATCATTCCAGGTAAACTTCGTAGGATCGACCGGGTCAAACTTGATGTCCATTCCAAAACGGGGTTCTCCCGGCACCTCGGCAATGATGAAAAACCAGCCTTCTTTATTTCCCGGAAAATCAGTCATCGTAGTAATCCCAGCTGCTTCATCGATTGTCAGATCAAAACCGAGCAGCTTGATATCAGGAGGCAATTCAGCCTGATAGATCGGAAAACGCACTTCCTTCTTGAACTTGGTTTCATCCAGATCTTTTGTGATAAACCATTTATCCTTGTTGTCTTTGAAGGCCTTTTGGGCGTAAATCACCGTATTGGGAAATTTCTTGAGCAGCTCTCCCCGGATCACAAATACCAGTTGCTCAGCATCTCCTTCCTTGTCACGTGCATTGTTTTTGCCCAAAAGGGCATCCTTCTTCCACTTGTGGATGGGAGCAATATCCTTGAGAGACTCGGCATCCGTTGGTGTACTATCCGGTGTCACGAATCC
>DATIAI010000356.1:0-15359 GCA_035458065.1 Algoriphagus sp.
CCGGGATATCTGAATTTAATACTGGTTTCGGTCACTCCGGTGACCTTACCTTCCTTCTTTTCTCCGGAATTAAGCGTCAACACATCCGGTTTGGCCTGGGCTAAAACAAGTGAGTTCGCCAAAAAAACCAGCAAAATGATCAATCCTAACGATTTCATATTTTGTAAATTATTAGATTAAAAACTAATTGAATATTAATAATTATTGCCAAATCTATGAATATTCCACTAAATTGATTGACTTAAAACATGTCATTATTTTTTGCAACACTATGAAGATTTCAATTTCCAGGTTCTTCTTTTTTGAGAGTTAACCTCTTAACTTTTAACCATTCATTCCTTCAAAATATAAAAATCATAAATGGCGAAAATGTTTACTGAAACCAATAAAATTGTAGCCCACATAGCGCACAAAAATTATGTTTTAAGAGACAATAAACCACCAATAAAGGTGAGGCTCCTGAACACAATGCCCCATTTTTGGTTGTTGATCCTGTTTTCTTTAGCTTGGAATTAATGCTATAACAATTTAAAATGGACAAAGGCATAAACTTAATTTCGCGTATGGTTAAGGCCCACAAGTCTGGATTTTTAATGGGTATTTTTTTCCTCTCTATTTTCATCTTCTCGATAAATACAGCATTTTCTCAGACTGAGAGGACACAAACTTCAAGATCTGGTACACTGGACTCCCTATCAATTGAAAAATCAAAACAAATAAAAGTCGATTCAACAAAGAGCAGCTTTATCCAGCAGGTTCAGGCCATAGGGGCAGATGAATTTTCCAGAAGTGTGGAAAAATTTGAAAGCCGAAAAATCTATTTGAGGCAGCATGAACTGATCACCAACCTGAAAAATGAAAATTTTAAAGTAAAAGCAATTCTTAACAAGGGCATAAACTACTCAGAGATCCAAGTTCAAATGAGGGAGTTTCAGGCCTTGATTCCTTTCATTCTCAATGGCATCAAGGAAAACAACGCTGAACTTCTCACAGAGAGAAATCTCACCGTTTCAGCTGCTATTTTCAGGGAAATGCTAGATGAACTCGTCAAGCAAAAAACGAAGGTCGATCTTTTTGCAAGTCAGATACGAAGATCCCAATATGTGATCGATTCAATTTCAGCTGAAAAAGACCTTTATCTTTTCCCATCTGATTCTCTCCAAACAAGACAATACGCCTTTCTTCTGACGGAAATAGCAAAGGAAATAAAACCGATAGATGATTCCTTAAACAGTTTTAGTGGGAAAATTGACAGTCTCCAAACCTCGTTAAATGAAATGGTTTTTGACTTGAATACACAGATTGAAGACCTTGAAATTGCCCGGCAAGCCCTAAATGCTTCCATTTTCGATTATGAAATTCCTGCTGATCCTGACAAACTATATTACTCAAGGAGTCTTTCGGAGTCGATCTCCTATTCGTTTGCCAAAGAGAAACTTGCACTGGTATTTTACCTTAGTCTTTACAAAACAAGACTGATTGTACTTCTAGTATTGATTCTGATTTCTTGGACATTTCTGCACAACCTTAAAAAGCGGACCCAACCCTCCGAAGATCTTGATTCCGATGTGGAGGAGAAAATAGTCTTAAAATTCCCGCTTCTTTCGTCGATTGTCATTGTCACAGGCTTCTTCCAGTTCTTTTTTCCAAATCCCCCCTTTGTATTTTATTGGATCCTCTGGTTTATCGCTTCGATTTCACTTACCATAATTTTCAAAGGATATCTCATCCGGTTTTGGATGTTCTTTTGGGGATTCACCGTTTTGGTTTTCCTTCTGTCCGGAATTGAAAATATGATCCTTTTACCAACTGCATTGGAAAGGAATATCATGGCTGCTTTGGCTTCAATCGGAGTTTTGTTTTTGGTTTTCACCCTGTGGAAAGGCAGAAACAAACAACTCAAAGAGCAAAGGATCGTCTACTTCATCTGGTTTATGGGGATTTTTGAATTTATCTCCCTTACAATGAACCTGCTTGGCCGATTCAATCTTTCCAAATCATTTTTGGTAGCCGGCTACATTGGGATCGTCGTGGGAATCCTGCTTCTTTGGACAGTACGCTTGATCAATCAAGGGCTTTCGATCGCTACTAAAATCTATCATAATCAGGAAAAAGAGCTGTTTTTCATCAATTTTGACAGATTGGGAAATAGGGCTCCGGGCATATTCTATTCTTTCCTCGTATTTGGTTGGACGATTTTAGTGGGAAAAAATTTCTATTCATTTTCACAGATTTCTCTTTCAATCAATCAGTTTCTCAATGCAGACAGAATGATCGGATCTTACAGATTTTCGATCAATGGTTTGTTTGTATTTCTGATCATCCTCTTGGTTTCTGTTTTGATTTCGAGGCTTTTATCCATCTTTTCAGCAGATCCTGATCCAGCCTCCAATACAGAACAACGCAAGAGAATCAGCTTCGGAAGCTGGCTTCTACTTGTTCAGATTTTTGTGATTTCGATGGGTTTGTTTCTGGCATTTGCGGCCTCTGGGATTCCATTGGACAAAATCACCATTATCCTTGGTGCTTTGAGTGTTGGAATCGGTTTGGGACTTCAGGGGCTGGTCAACAACTTGGTTAGCGGATTGATAATTGCTTTTGAAAACACAGTAAAAGTCGGCGACCTGATCGAAGTCGAAGGGAAACCCGGAATCATGAAATCAATTGGATTCCGAAGCAGTGTCGTAAATATGTTTGAGGGCTCCACGGTTGTCATCCCAAATGGTGAACTGATCAGCAAGCAACTGATCAATTGGACCACCGGAAAAGGGAGAAAGCTGACTGTGATCATTGGAGTTGCCTATGGAACTGATTTGGAGAAAGTGACCCGATTGCTTCGTGAAATTATTTCTGAAGATTCCCGAATCAGGATTTATCCACCGCCTAGAGTTGTACCGGTTGAGTTTTCAGATAGCTCAATCGATTTTGAAGTGACTTTTTGGGTAAATAATTACGCTGATTTTCCATTTGTAAAAGGAGAATTGCTCAGCAGAGCAAACGAGCTTTTCAAACAAAATGAAATCCGAATTCCTTTCCCTCAGAGAGACCTTTATCTCAAGACTGTTCCTGAAGAATTAAAAGAAACCTCTCCGAAAAAGGAAAATGAGAATCAGAATCCAAACCAGGGATAATTGTCATTCATAAAATCCAAGGCTCTGGGTAATCCGTCACCGGGAAGCATTCCTAATTTTGGAAGGACTGAGGGATTTGAAGGATAAGTTTTTCCATCAAATTTCACTACCCGATAATCTCCTCCACTTAGGATATAAAGATCACTCCAACCGTTTGTCTTTTCCGGAGCGATTACGACTGGGTAATCCGAAACCGTAAATTTGGAAAGAACTTCTCCCTTGGCATTTAAGATATATTGGGTGCAACCGCCACTGCCGCAGAAATATGGCCCGGTCAATCCAACAAAAATTTCCTTGTTCTGATCGCCATTCAAATCATACTCGAAGAATATAAACTTTCGACTGATGGAGTCAACAATTCCGATTTTCAAGTCTTCCGCAAAAAGCTGATTCAACCTCTCTCTAACCAACGAGGCGGTTTTTTCAGAAGAAGCATTTATCAAATATTGATCACCCGGTATTTGATCCGTTGTGTCAGGATCAACTATTTCTTCCACTGCCGAAGCTACTTCAACTTCTAATTCATCAGGTGGTGCTACTTCAGATCCTTTGCCACAGGACCATGCAAACAAAATTGGCAACAGGAAAACCATGGCAATTTTTCTCATTTGGCTCAAAAATTTAAAAACCTGAAAATCAATTTAAACAATGAATTTAAAAGAAATTGAGAACTGCCTTTCAGGGAAATCAATTTTAAGATTTATATCACCCCTAGCGGGGTTCAAATAAATGTATAGCCAATCTATTCTACAATAATTCCAGCCATTCTGGCTTTTAAATCCTGAAAGGAAAACAGGATTATGGATTTAAAGTTGTTTATCATGTAGGATAACCCCAAAGGGCTAACATCATTATTATGGAAAATGTAAGAGCGATTTCCCTAGAACTTGCTAGGAATGATTTCTCAGATTGAATCGGCTTTTCTCCTTCCAAAATATCCTGCCAGGATACTTCCCAATATCAGTTGCTGAATGTGATAAAGCATCACAGGAAGCAGCACCAATCCAAGGACGGCTGCGTCTGGAAAAATCACCTTTCCAATGACCACTGCATGCACCAGGGATTTTTTGGACCCGCAAAAAAGCGTGGTGATCCTGTCTTTTGTCGAAAATCCCAAAAACCTGCTGATCATTTCAAGAATAATCCAGATCAAAACAAAAATCCCAAGCACGGTAACACTCACCGTAAGAAGAGTGGCAATACTATAAGCGGAGAATATTTTTTGGGAAAAAGACTCAGCAAATGAGGTGAAGACAATCATCATGATCACCGTCTGGTCCACGTATTTTAGTTTGGGAAGAATGGTCTTAAGTTTGGGAAAAAGCCACCCGTGGGCCAGGATTCCAAGAGTCACCGGAAGAATTACCTTGAGGGTAAGTTCGCCGAGAGTCGACCAAAAGTCAATCTCTCCGGCTGCCCCACCATCCAAAAATCCCATCCAGGCTGGAGTCAGTATTACTCCCAAAAGACTTGAAATGCTGGCATTGAAGATTGCTCCCGGCAGGTTCCCACCTGCTATCGACACCATCACCACGGACGCACTGACCGTGGATGGCAAGGCTGACAGATAACTGATTCCCAATCGGAAATCCGGATCAATCCAGGGTGTAATTTGCATTAACACCAAAACAATGACAGGGAAAATCAAAAAGGTAGAAAGCTGGATCAGAAGGTGAAGCCTCCAATTGGAAAGCCCTGATTTGAGCTGCTCTGGATCAAGTTTTACTCCGTAAAAGAAGAAAACAAATGCGATCCCAAGATTAATGACAGGCTTCCAGGGAAGTCCCGAATCAGCGGAACCAATCTCCGGGAAAATTGCCGCAAGGCCAATTGCAGTAAAAAGTCCAAGCAAAAACCCATTGATTCCGACACGCTGAAGCGTCTGGGCCAATTTATTGATCATGAGCCCATCAGCCTTTTGAAGTTATCACAAAGAATTGCGGTCGCAATTGCCACATTTAGGGATTCGGCTTGTCCAAACCCGGGGATAGTCACTTTTTGGGTAACACGCTTTTCCATTTCAGGTGATATTCCCTTTGATTCATTTCCCATCAGGAGAATTCCGGGAGCTGGCTTTGGGAGTTTATGGATATTTTCCCCGCCCAAGAAAGCCCCATAAACCGGCAGTTTCCACTTATCAAAAACTGTGTCCAGATCTTCATAGAAAAACTTGACCCGGGTGAAAGAACCCATGGTAGCTTGGATCACTTTTGGGTTGTAAAATTCCGCTGTTTGGGGAGAAAAGACCAACTTTTGAATTCCGTACCAATCCGCAATACGGATGATTGTTCCCAAATTTCCGGGATCCCGGACATCGTCCAACGCGATTATCAGTTCGTCATTTTCAGGAGTGAAAGCAGTATTGGGTTTCATCTGAACCACTGCCAAAGCTGAATCATTAGACTGAAATTGACCAAGTTGCTCGAGTTGATTTTGTGTAACCCGGATCACCTCTCCCTGAAATGAATTTAGAATGCGAAAATTCCTTTTTTCGAAAGATTCTGTAACCAATAATAAATCCACCAAAAAATCAGACTGCAATACCTCCAAAACACTTTTTTCACCTTCTACAAAGAACTGCCCGCACTCGCTTCGGTATTTTTTTTGATGTAAGGATTTAATAAACTTAACCGTATTTTTGCTCAGCATCCCTTCAGCTTATTCCGATTTGAAATCCTCCAAATATATACTTTTTATAGCTCTCCTTGGGATTTGCTTGAGCTGTTCATTGACCAAAGATCTCAAGGAAGGCCAATATGCGCTCTACGAAAATGAGATAAAAGGCGTAGAAAAATCGGATGAAGAAGATCTCTATGGTCTGCTCGAACAGGAGCCCAATACCCGATTTTTGGGATCTTCCTTGGGAGTCACGATTTACAGGATTGGGAGAAATTTCTACGACAGCACCAAAGTTGCAACCAAGCTTGACCTTGCCGGCGAGGAGCTTTCTGAAATCCAACTAGCCCGCGACACTCTTCCCGAAGAAAAAAAACTCAGAAAGCGGGAGGAAAAGTTGGTTTCCAAAATCGAGGGCCTGGAAAAAAAACTTGAATTCGGGAATGCTGTAATGCGAACAGGCAACCAGTTGGTTGTATTGGACAGCACCGAGACTGAGACTACTGTCAACAATCTGAAAGGCTACCTGGTAAACCATGGTTTTTTTGATGCTGAGGTTGGATTTGAGGTGGAGACCAAAAAGCAAAAAGCCTTTGTCAATTATTTAGTCACTGAAGGAAATCCCTATATCCTGGACTCGATTTACACCAGGTCTGACAACCCGGAGATCATCAAACTGCTGAAACAGTCTTCAGATAAATCCTTTCTGAAAGAAGGTGAATACTATGTTCAGGACAATATTGTCGCGGAGCGTAACCGGATCGAGGAATTGTTGAAAAACAATGGATTTTACATGTTTTCAAAGTCATATATCAATTATCTGGCTTATCAAGACACAACTTCCAAAACTATCAAGCTAGAGCAGGTTATTCAAAAACCGACTTTTACGGACAAGCACGAAGTCTACACGATCGATTCCATCACATTCCGGATCAATCCTCCGAGCAATGAATTTGCAGACCGCAGAATTCAGGAGAAATATCGGGGAATCAATTTTTCATTTTACAGAGATCGGTATTCGGCAAAAGTATTGGCCTCCAGGATTTTCCTTAACTCTGGCCAACCTTATAGCCGGACCTCTGCCATAGAGACCCAGCGACAGCTCAGTAATCTCGACCTGTTCCGATTTGTCAACATTTCATTTGATACCCTTGGGACTTCACTTACTGCGAATATTTTCACCCAACCCAATCAAAAATACCAGCTGACCAATCAAGTCGGTATGACCATAACCGAGCAATTGCCAGGTCCTTTCTTCAGTACTGCTTTGAGAAACAGGAATTTTTTCCGAGCGGGTGAAATACTCGAATTCAACTTTAGAGCTGGCCTCGAAGGGGTGGCTTCTGCGACCGGACAGGGTGTGTATCAAAGTTCTGAAATCAGCACGGGCGTATCAGTTATTTTCCCAAGATTTCTGATTCCATTTGCTCCTGGGTCTCTTCAGAAATATGGCCGATACAACCCCAACACCCGGGTCAGGCTCAGTTACATTTATACCAACCGTCCGGAATATACCCGGAATTCGGTCAATGGACTTCTTTCCTATTCTTGGGCCACGGCTAACAACAGGGTCCTATACACTTTGAATGCTGCTGATCTTAGCTATATCCGAACTCCCAAAATTCAGCAGGAATTCTTGGATATTCTGGAAGATTTACAAAACGATGGCAACAACTTGATCTGGTCATTTCTGCCTTCATTTATCAGTAGTATTTCGGGCCAGTCCATTATCAACTTCAATAGATATGGAGACTTCAGAGCAAACAAAGCCTCATTACTCAGGCTTTTTGCAGAAAGTGGGGGGACCACACTCAACTTCTTTGACGTCCGAAGCAACAGTGAGCCTGATATCGACTACGCAAACTTCCAATGGGTAAAAACCCAAATTGACTTCAGAAGGTACTATCCGGTAAATGAAAAGCAGACTTTTGCCTATCGGCTCAATTTCGGTTGGGCGAGACCTTACGGGGTGAGTGCGGGAATTCTTCCTTACGAAAAATACTTTTTTGCCGGAGGGGGTACAAGTATCAGAGCCTGGCAAGCCCGACGATTGGGTCCGGGAAGCTCAGTTCCTGAAACCGGCGAAGGTGGAGAATATGACTACACCAACGAACAGCCTGCCGAAATGATCCTGGAAACCATGCTGGAATACCGGAGGGAGCTGTTTGGGTACTTTGACATGGCCTTATTTATAGATGCCGGTAATAGCTGGGTGATCGGATATGATGCTGCCCGGCCCGGTGCTGATTTCCGCTACGATCGGTTTTACAAGGAATTGGCAGTGGGTGCAGGATTTGGGTTGAGGATGGATTTTGAATTTTTGGTGGTCAGACTAGACCTGGCGACCAAAGCCATCGACCCAGCCAAGCCAATTGGGGAGCGATGGGTGTTTGACAACATCAGTTTCCAAAGACCTTTTGGTGTCAAAGGCCAAACCGTACTTAATTTTGGGATTGGGTATCCCTTCTAAAAACATCATGAGTAGAAAAACAAAAACCGAAATCGCCGAAATTTACCGGCAAATGCAAGATCATATCTGTGCCGGATTGGAACAGGGAGACGGGCAGGGCAAGTTTCTGGAAGACAGATGGGACCGAATGGATGGCGGTGGAGGCCGAACCCGGACTTTTCAAAACGGGGCCATCATTGAAAAAGGCGGAGTGGCATTTTCGGAAGTTTACGGACCCACGCCTGAGAAAATCCTCCACAAACTCGGACTTGAAAAAGCTGATTTCTTCGCTACGGGAGTGTCCATCGTACTGCATCCTTTCAGTCCTATGGTACCGATCATCCATATGAACATTCGGTATTTCGAAATGGAGAACGGAATTAATTGGTTTGGAGGCGGGATTGACCTCACGCCACATTACGTCGATCCACAGGATGCGAAGCATTTTCACCAAGAAGTGAAAAATGTCTGCGATCAATTTGATCCCAACTATTATCCCAAATTCAAAGCCTGGGCAGATGATTACTTTTTCGTAAAACACCGCGATGAAACCCGGGGAATCGGTGGGATTTTTTACGACAGACTCACTGCAAAATCAGATGAGCACTTCCAGCAAATCCTCGACTTCAGCCTGGAAATCGGGAGACTGTTCCCAAGAGTATATTCATATTTCATGGAGAAAAACTCCAAGATTCCATTTGGAACTGAAGAGAAGGCCTGGCAAAATCTCCGTCGTGGACGCTATGTTGAATTCAATCTGGTCTGGGATTCTGGGACCAAGTTTGGATTGGACACCAATGGAAGGACGGAAAGTATCCTCATGAGCATGCCTCCGCAGGCAGAGTGGACTTATATGCACCAACCCAAGCCGGGAAGCGCGGAGGAATTCACAGTGAACCACCTGAAAAAAGACATCGATTGGTTAACTTTTGAAGAATGATCGAAACAGTGAAAAAATGGGATGAGGACCTGTTCCTCTGGCTGAATTCATTCCATGCGGACTGGATGGATCCGATCATGTTTCAAATTTCGGAGACTATCACATGGGTACCACTTTTTATTTATTTGATCTATCTGATTTTCAAGAGGGACCGGGCAAACGCGTGGTGGGTTCTGGGAGGTGTGGCACTTACTATTTTGGCGGCGGATCAATTTACCTCGGGATTTTTGAAGCCACTCATGGAGCGCTTAAGGCCATGCCATGATCCTCGCTGGGAAGGAATCATGCACAATTACGAGCGCTGCGGAGGACTTTACGGGTTTGTTTCCTCACATGCTGCCAACACATTCGGTGTTTCTGTTTTTCTAAACCTAAAATTGAAAGGAAAGGTGAAAAATCTCCGCTGGCTCTTTCTTTATGCAGTTGTGGTGAGTTATTCCCGGATTTACCTGGGAGTCCACTACCCTTTTGACATAGTCTTAGGAGCATTGATAGGAACGATTATGGCTTGGATTGCCTGGTTTTTTATAGTCTTTGTCAAGCGGGAGCTGGTAAAGCAAGCACTCAAATAAGGTGCTGAGATGCCATGACCAACAAGACCGAATTGGATAGCTTTTTGAATTTTTTACAAAAAATCCAACCACTTTCTCCCGAAGCATTGGAGGCCATACTTTCACTTTGTAGTCTGGTACCCATCAGGAAAAACCAAAATCTTCAGAATATCGGTCAGAAATGCCGGACAATTTACTTTGTGAAAGAAGGTCTGGCCAGGATATTTTACCTCAAAGGTGATATTGAAGTCACCGAATATTTTGCCTTTGAGAATGATCTGATCATCCGTGCCGAGAGCCTTTTCACCGGTAAACCCAGCATGAAAGCTATTCAGGCTTTGGAAAACACCATTTTTATCGGAATTCCGGCTGAACAACTTTTTTCTCTTTTTGATACTTTTCCAGAAATCGAGAGACTGTTCAGAAAGATTATCGAACAAGCTTATGTTCATACCGTCCACCGCATGGAGGCAATTCAGTTTCATACCGCGGAAGAGCGCTATGCCCAACTTCTGGATGAAAAACCAGATTTCATTAAGCGTATTTCCCTGAAGCATATTGCTTCATATTTGGGAATAACCCAAGTAAGTCTAAGCCGGATAAGGGCTGCAATCCGCTGATTAATTAACAATTGTAAAAGGATAGGGAATTTTACGGGGAGACCTTTGCCCCGTGAAGAAAGGACATTCTCAGGTTGAACTTGGATTGCGTCAAAACTGGCAGCAGTTTTCTTTGTTGGTTTTGGTCAATGCCTTTGTAGGTGCTATGATTGGCCTGGAGCGTTCTATATTTCCCAAGTTTGCTACGGAGGTATTCGGACTTGAGTCCAACCTTGCCATCCTTTCCTTCATCACAGCTTTTGGCTTCAGCAAGGCAGCCGCAAACTACTTTTCCGGAAAACTTGCCAATAAAGTAGGGAGAAAAAACCTGTTGATATTGGGTTGGGTCATCGCCTTGCCAGTACCGCTCATTCTTGCATTTACAGGGAATTGGAATTGGGTGATTTTTTCCAATATACTCCTTGGCCTCAGTCAAGGTCTGACCTGGAGCTCAACGGTTGTTATGAAAATTGACCTGGTTGGGGAAAAAGACAGGGGATTTGCAATGGGTCTGAATGAGTTTGCAGGTTACTTTGCCGTTGGGATTTTTGCATTCCTCAGTGCTTACATCGCTCAGGAATTCGGTATTCGACCTTACCCGTTTCTCCTTGGGGAGTTGGTTGCGGTGATGGGTTTGATGCTCACAGTTTTTTTTGTGAAAGACACGAGAAAGCATGTGTTAAAAGAATCAGAGCACTATTCCGAGATAAATCTAAAGGGGATTTTTTGGGAAACCACCTTTAAAAACAAAACCCTGAGCGCTGTCACTCAAGCTGGTTTGGTGAACAATCTGAACGACGGAATGATCTGGGGGCTACTTCCGGTCCTGCTGGTTTCGCTGAATTTTCGCCTGGAAGAAATCGGACTTATTGCTGCCATTTATCCAACGGTCTGGGGAATCAGCCAACTGTTTACCGGAAAGATGGCAGACATTTTTCCAAAAAAACTGCTTCTGTTTTGGGGAATGTTGATTCAGGGAATTGCCATTATTTTGTTGCCTTTGGCTACAGGGTTTCCCCTTTTGGCCACAATTTCAGTAGGATTGGGAATTGGTACAGCAATCGTCTACCCCACTTTCCTTGCGGCAATTGCAGAAGCCACCCATCCAAAACAACGGGCAGAAAGTATCGGGACTTTTAGGCTGTGGAGAGATTTGGGTTACGCATTCGGGGCAATCCTATCAGGTATCACAGCAGACCTGTTTGGCATTATATCTGCGATAATTTTAACAGGTATACTAACCATTGGATCATCTTTGATTATAAAGTGGCGGATGTCTGACCGAATCTACCATAATCTATCGTTATAACTTCATGAATTCCAACACAATAAATGAACCCTAAACCCAATCAAAAATGAAAAAATTAAGATCAATTCTGACGCTAACCTTGGTGCTCGGATTCCTGGCTTCTGTGACATTTACCTCCTGCGGAGGAAAGAAAGACGGAGCTGAAGACACCACTGAGCATACCGAAGGTGAACATCCGGAAGGCGGAGAGCATCCTGCTTCTGACACATCTGAGCATCCAGCCTCAGGGGACACTACCAAAAAAGCTGCAAACCCTGATGAAGCACCGGTAATTACACACTAAGTTGTATTGTCACCCACAACTATTAAGGGCTGCCTCGTTGCAGCCTTTATTTTTTTCAGGAATCTGACTTTCGCTGAAAACTGAAAGTTGATTGAGCTTTTACTTCTTTTCTGTCTATTTCCAAATAAGGGTAGGCCAGGAAGTTGATCGGTCCAGAGGCTGGGCTTGGGTTGACAGTAAGGTCCCTCCCACGACTCAATTCAATCCGGTTTGCCGGATGGCGTCCAAAGTAATACGTTGCCAATGCAGAGTACTTATTCGCCTCGCTGATGTCCACGGGCCACCATTTACCGTCGGCATAAAACTCCGCCCAGCAGTGGTAACCGTCAATTCCGCCTTCATTTCTGTCGGAAGGAATCGAAGCTCCTATGGCAAATCTGGCAGGAATATCCACAGATCTGGCCAATGAAATAAAGAAGGAATGGAATTCCGAGCAATTTCCGGTCTTGGAGTCGCAGGCATAGTTTGAATCTCCCCTACCGAAATCTCCAAACTTCATGTATCGCATATTGTCGATAATGTAATCGTACAAAGCTCTTGCTTGGATCAAATGACTTTCTTTGATTTTTGGGCCCAAGGCCTCTTTGGCGATTTCTTCAAATCTCCCCCCTTTTGGCATCAGAATATTGGAAGCGAGGTAAACATCTGGATCGGGAGCAGGAGCTTCATAGGGTCCTTTCTCTTTTCGATTGACCGAATAAGTGATTTCTATAGACTTGCCGCTGTCCTCAGGTCCCAAATCAAGGTAAAGTATAGTATTGTCGTACACCTTTTCGTCCAGGTTTTTGTGTTTCCCGGGCAAGTCAATGGACAGAATGTTCACTTCCTGAAAATCATCCGACTCAGCAATCGGAATCCACATTTTGGCTGGTCCATCCAGCTTGGGAACCTGCACTGAATAATAAAATTCGAAGGAATCCCTTCCCTCCACTACGCCAAGCAGGCTGTTGTTTGATTGTTCTAAAGGCACGCGATACCAGGTTTTATCTTTTTTATTTTGCTTCCAACTGTAAAATGGCTTTCCATTTAATTTATGGACGGTCGTCTCTGTGACAGTCATGCTACCTGGATCACCTTCCATGAAAAAATCCACATCATACACATCCCCGCTTTCATCAACCAAATCCACACAGGCAAAATGCCGCTTAGGACCCAGATTGGATAGATACTCGGTATGCACCCGCACCAATTTCATCCGAAGGTCATGATTTTCATCCCTGACCGGAAAAACGCCATTGTTTTCAGTAGTTTTTGCCGCGATAAAATCCCTGATCCCGGCTTCGATTTCCGCAATAGCCACTTTTTTGGGGGTAGTTTCCTGATCTCTGGATGAGGTTTTGGTTTGGCAGGAAAATGCCAAAATTCCGAAAATTGCCAGAAAGAGAAGTTGGGTTTTCTTCATGAGGGGAAATTAAACAGGTTTAGGCTGATAAAAAGAATATTTCCAAAAATGGTTTAGAATCCGGAACACTCCAGCACTGATTTCGATCCAAAATTGAAATGGAAAAAGCCACTGATCTGCTGCAAATGAGCTATTTGTTTGACCCTATAGCCTGTTTTTCAAATCTAAAATTGAGATGTCTGCACTTCAACCACCGGACTTGCTCATTGTCGGAGTCCCAATTATGTTGATGGATCCGTGTTAGTCAGCGATAGTTAATTACCCGCTTCAAAAATGTTTAAATGAATTCTCCAAGCAGTATTATGGATAATCTTTTGGTCACGACACGCTGCACTTCGAACAGGGTCATGAATGGTTAGAATTCCTTCGGCGCTACAATAGATGTTAATTTGAAATTTGGTAGAATATCCAATGTCCAAATCTTATTCTGGGTTCATCTTTTTGCGGTGACTTTGCGGATAATCATAATTATTAAATTGCATCAGCATCTATCCATAGGCCTGAATTGGACATTCTGATCATTTCTCTGGCAGCCTTCCTCACAGCCATCCTGACTTTTTTTTCTGGGTTTGGATTGGGGACATTACTTACGCCGGTTTTTGCCCTGTTTTTCCCCATTGACTTGTCCATAGCGCTGACTGGAGTTGTTCATTTTTTCAATAATATTTTCAAGATTTTTCTGGTCGGGAAAAATGCTGACAAGTCCGTATTAATCAGATTTGGGGTTCCGGCTATATTTGCGGCATTGATCGGCTCCTGGGTTTTGCTTCAGATCTCGGATTTCCAGCCACTGTTCAGCTACGGTTTTATGGGTCGGGAATTTATGGTCACCCCAGTCAAGTTGACCATCTCAATTTTGTTGATTGTTTTTTCACTGATTGATTTGGTTCCATTTTTTGAAAAAGTCCGGATCGAACCAAAGCATTTACCAGTAGGTGGAGTTCTGAGTGGTTTTTTTGGCGGGCTTTCCGGGCATCAGGGCGCCCTTCGATCTGCTTTTTTGATCAAAGCTGACCTCAGCAAAGAGGCATTTATAGGAACATCTGTGGTCATCGGAACGCTTATTGATTTCTCCAGGCTATCCGTCTATGCCACAAGATTTTTGGAAGTCGGGTTAATGGAAAATTTTCGTTTGGTCCTGACCGCTACCTTATCCGCAATCTGGGGAGCATATTTCGGAAATAAACTTTTGAAAAAAGTCACCTTTAAATTCCTCCAACAATTTATAGCCATCCTTTTGATCCTGATTTCCATTGCTTTGGGAGCGGGATGGATTTGATCAATGTCCTCCTTAGGATTCTATAAGGTGGAGGTTGAAACAAAAAAACCGGCCTAAAAAGCCGGTCTTTTTATCATACAACCTAATCCAATCCTTATTTTGGCAAAATCACAGCGTCAACGACGTGGATTACACCATTACTTCCGGCCAAGTCAGCCGCAGTTACTTTTGCGCCATTGATCATCACCACACCATCTTTGATGGATACGGTAAGTTCCTGGCCATTTAATGTGGGTACTTTTTGACCATCTGTCAGGTCAGCCGCCATCACGTTTCCTGCTACCACGTGGTAAGTCAGGATTCCGGTCAACTTGTCTTTGCTTTCCGGCTTCAACAAAGTTTCTACCGTGCCAGCTGGAAGTGCAGCAAATGCAGCGTTGGTAGGAGCAAAAATGGTAAATGGCCCGGCACCGCTAAGTGTCTCCACCAATCCGGCAGCAGTCACAGCAGTGACTAAAGTCGTGTGATCAGCAGAACCGACAGCGATATCCACCACGGTTTTTGGAGCTTCTACAACCGGCGCAGGTTCCTCTACTACCTCCATTGTTTCCTCAACAGTCTCCTCTTTGGGACCACTGCAGCTCATTATAAAAGCAGAAGCTGTTACAGCAACTGCCAAGGTCAAGAATTTGATTTTTTTCATTGTGATTGTTTGTTGGAATTATGTATTCATAACAAGGCCCATCAAAATTTGTTTTAAAAGCATAAACACAAGCAACGTGGACATTTGGTAATTGGAGCAATTCGAAGTCAGCAGTCATAAACTTTGACCATTTGGTACTCCAACAAAATCAAAAAAA
>DATIAI010000357.1:0-4545 GCA_035458065.1 Algoriphagus sp.
TGGGGAGTCGTTCTCAAATATGGTTTGATCACTTTATGGCCTTTTGGAAATTTGGCAGGAATGTCCTCCGTTTTGATGGCAGGTACCACGATCACATCTTCTCCTTGGTTCCAGTTTGCCGGGGTCGCTACAGAATAATTCGCAGTCAGCTGAAGGGAATCAATCACTCTAAGCAACTCATCAAAATTTCGTCCCGTACTTGCTGGATAGGTGATGATCAATTTGACTTTTTTGTCCGGACCTACGATGAAAACAGATCGAACGGTAAAATTTTCACTCGCATTTGGGTGAATCATATCGTAAAGCTCTGAAACCTTACGATCCTGGTCGGCAATGATGGGGAAGTTGACAATCGTGTTTTGGGTTTCATTGATGTCTCCAATCCATGATTTGTGACTTTCCAATCCATCCACACTTAGAGCGATCACTTTGGTGTTTCTTTTCGAAAACTCATCCCGAAGTTTGGCCACTGCTCCAAGTTCAGTTGTACATACTGGGGTGTAGTCGGCTGGGTGTGAGAAAAGAACTCCCCATCCATTTCCCAGGTATTCATGAAAGTTGATTTTCCCTTCGGTGGTTTCCGCTGAAAAATCAGGGGCGATGTCCCCAAGTCTTAAAGCCATGATTTTTATTGTTTAAAGTCGATTGATATGATAGACTAAATTAAGGTCAAAAGGCCTCATAAAAAAGAATTCTTGGCTAATGTTTCCACTCTTCCATTTATCCCTAAATTTTCAAACAAATGAAGTTTTCTAATATTTTTTAAACAAGGCAATCCTTACTTTACTTTCAAATCGTATATCTATCAAATCCCTAAAATGAAAACATACTACAATCCTGAAGATCTAAAAAAGTTTGGTTCGATAGGTGACCTCCAAAAATCCATGGCCGATAAGTTTTTTGCCTATTATGCTGAGGTTTTCAAAGAAGGTGCCTTGACAGCAAGAGAGAAATCCCTGATTGCACTGGGTGTAGCACATGCTTTGCAATGCCCTTATTGTATTGATGCCTACACAACAGATACCCTGGAAAAAGGTTGTGATGAAGAACAGATGATGGAGGCAGTTCATGTGGCTGCGGCCATCCGTGGTGGCGCATCTCTGGTGCACAGCACTCAAATGATGAATAAAATCAAAGAAATCTCAATGTAATGAAGTCACTCAAAGCGCAGCTGCATAGCTTGGCAGATCCGGAAGAGGAGTTGGTAATTTTAGAAGAAAGGCATCCCGGAGGAGCAGCTAGCAGTTTTAGATTGCATCTCGAAAAAATCGGTTTGTTTCCGCTGCAACCCACCACACTTGAAATTTTCCAGATCAATTTGGGAAAGATGTGCAATCAGGTGTGCAAGCATTGCCATGTGGATGCGGGACCAGACCGGAAAGAAATCATGACCCGGGAAACCATGGAGCTGTGCCTTGAAGTGATCGAAAGGGAGGAAAGCATTTCTTGTGTTGACCTCACAGGAGGTGCGCCTGAAATGAATCCGGATTTCAGATGGTTTGTCGAAGCTATAAGAGAGATTCGACCGGAAGTCAAAATCATTGTCCGCTGCAATCTGACCATTATTTTGGCAAATCCGAGATTCAATGACCTACCTGAATTCTTTAAAAAGAACAAGGTTGAAGTCGTTTCTTCTTTGCCCTATTTCACAGCTTTGAAAACGGACTCCCAGCGGGGTGATGGAGTTTTTGAAAAATCCATTGAGGCTTTGAAGCTTTTGAATCAGGCCGGCTATGGAAAAAAGGATTCTGATCTAGTGTTGAATCTGGTGTATAATCCTTCGGGTGCATTTTTACCCGGATCACAAGTTGAGCTTGAAGCAGAGTTTAAAAAGAAGCTCTGGGATAGATTTGAAGTAGAATTCAATTCACTTTTCACCATTACCAATATTCCGATTTCCAGATTTCTGGAGTATTTACTCCGATCGGACAATTATGAAAACTATATGGAAAAGCTCCTGTCAGCTTTCAATCCTGTGGCGGCAGCAGGCGTAATGTGCCGAAATACCATTTCTATAGGTTGGGATGGATACTTATATGATTGCGATTTCAATCAAATGCTCGATTTAAAAGTAGAAACCTCCAATTCCGTCCACCTTTCTGAATGGAATTCCGAAGAGCTTTCCAACCGGTCTATTGTTGTCAATAATCATTGCTTTGGCTGTACTGCCGGAGCAGGTTCTAGCTGCGGGGGGGCAACTGCATGAGCATGGCAGCGTTGATTATTTTTCAAAAAAATGCCATCCTCGGAAAAGTAAAAACACGGCTTGCATCAACAACAGGTGATGAGCAGGCATTGGAAATTTACAATTGGATGACCACTTATACGCATCAAATTGCAAATCAAATTCGGGTCGATAAATTCCTTTTTTACTCAGATTTTATTCCCCAGCATTCGGATGAAATCCTTCACGGTTATCAATTTGAAGTTCAGTCTGGAGCAAATCTCGGGGAGCGGATGAGCAATGCCTTTGCTTACTTATTTGCGAAGGGCTATTCCAGTGTGGTAATCATCGGAACAGATTGCCCGGAACTCAAGGTTTCGGACTTAAACAAAGCGTTTTTGGCCTTGAGTCAAAATGATCTCGTTATTGGACCTGCCAAAGACGGAGGATATTACCTTTTGGGAAAAAGCTGCTTTTGCCCGGAGCTTTTCAGAGATATCCCCTGGAGCACATCCAAAGTTCTGGAATTGACCTTGGATCGGGCCGATGAGGCCAACTTGCATTATGAATTCCTGAACATTAAATCTGATATCGATACCATTGAAGATTGGGAAAAATTTACCGCCCAAAATAAAATCATCCATGAATAATTATTTGGACACGACAGTTGATGTGTATAAGCAGGCAGCTTTAAAGCCTGATGTGGGACTTTGCTGTACTACCACACCAATTTGGCAATTGCCTGATCTCCAAATTCCCAAGATCATGCAGGAGATGAATTATGGATGCGGAAGCACAGTCCATCCCCGTGATTTGGTTAATAATCCAAAGATTTTGTATGTCGGAGTGGGTGGGGGAATGGAAGTGCTTCAGTTCGCCTATTTCTCAAGACAAAAATCCGGAGTGATTGGCATTGATGTAGTTGATGAGATGTTGACTGCGTGTGAGGAGAATCTCTATTTGGCTGAAAAGGAAAATGTCTGGTTTCAAAGAGAGTTTGTCGAATTGAGAAAAGGAACCGCCTTGAACCTTCCTGTAGAAGACAATTCTATTGATGTAGCTGCTCAAAATTGCCTTTTCAATATTTTCACTCAGGCAGATTTAAAGCGGGCTTTGGATGAGATGTATCGGGTTCTTAAGCCTCATGGACGATTGGTTTTGAGTGATCCGATCACCGAAAACCATATGCCTGATTCGCTTCGAAATGATTCACGCCTTCGTGCTCTTTGTCTGAGCGGTTCACTTTCCATGAAAGAATACCTTCAGATGATCACAGATGCTGGATTTGGCACTGTGGAAGTTCGGGCCAAGCGGCCCTACCGGATTTTGGCTCCTGGTCAATATGACATTGAGGAGCTGATAATTCTGGATTCTATAGAAGTCTGCGCAATCAAAGATCCAATGCCAACAGATGGTCCGTGTATTTTTACCGGAAAAACAGCCATTTATTTCGGAAATGAAGAATATTTCGACGATCAAAAAGGCCATGTCCTGATGCATAATCAACCTTTGGCCATTTGTGACAAAACTGCCAACTCATTTCATATATTGGGGAGAAAAGACATTTATGTTTCGGAATCTTCCTATTTCTATGACGGCGGTGGTTGCTGCTAAAAATCTTAAATGGTTGATGGTTTTGGTCTTAGCTGTGGGCTTTTGTAGCTCATCCTTTTGCCAGACGAAACCGGAGAGAATTCAGTTTGAAATACAGGTCTTGGGAATGAAAATAGGTGATCTCAACGTCACCAAATATCTGGTAGGAGATACTCTTCATTATTTGGCGGAAAGCAAAGTGGAGTTTTGGTTTTTTGGAAAAGTAAACGTGGATATGTTCACTCACACCAAATTTGTAGATGGGTATTTCATGAAAAGTCTTTCTCGGTCAAATACCAACAGAGGCAATTTTTCCTCTTCTATTCATTGGGATGGTAAGAAATATGTGGTCGATGCCAAGTCCTACAAATTTGAAAATCAGGAACCAGTCATCGGATTGGTGGAGTGGTGTCCGGCAAGAATGTTTTTTGAAGAACTCCAAGAGGGAAAAAAATTTATGTCCGAAGTTTATGGCCTGACTACGACTATTAAAAAACTTCAGCCCAATGTCTATCAGACAAGTATCGCCGGCAATGAAAACCAGTATTATTATCAATTCGGAAAGCTTCAAAAAGTCGTCCTAGAAAGCTCTATCAAGAATTTTCAATACAAGCGAGTGCAATGAATGAAAAGTTGGAGATTTCAGTAATCATTCCTGCTTTGAATGAAGCTCAAAATCTCCGGGAATTGATTCCAATTTTGAAGAAATCCGGAGGTGATATTATCGCTGAAGTAATTGTTGTGGACGGTGGGAGCCGGGACGATTCATGTGCTGTGGCAGAGTCATT
>DATIAI010000358.1:0-2457 GCA_035458065.1 Algoriphagus sp.
ATCACTTTATCCTGACTCGGTTTTTCCCTGGACACCGTCAAATTCCAATGGGATTCAACACGGGGTCAGCAGAGAAGTATTCGTTAGCGGAAATCGGTCTTTATATATTGAAAATCCCGATAGGACAGTCGCAGACTACGCATCCCATTGGTCCCAAACCTACACCGGGCCGATGCCTGCTCCAGGAAGTACCCTTGAGCTGGTTGCATTTGTCAAAGGAGAAAAAATTCAAGATCTCACTGCCGGCGGGAGAGTTTTTATTGGGTTGAAAGTATTCCCCATGAATGAAAGGGAATCCGTCGCCTCTGCTGTGTTTGATTATCAGGGGGATGTGGACTGGGTTCTTTTGAAAGCTACTTTGGAAAATTTTCCAGAAGATGCAGAAAGCATCCAAGTAACCCTATACATGCCCAGGCTGACTTTGGGCAAAGTCTATTTTGATGAAATCAATCTGACGGTCAAATAAAATTATTCGATCCGCACGTTGGCCTTACTTTTCTCCAAATCCAATAAACGAATCACTTATTTTCTCAGTTCTTGATATCGAAAGCAGTAAACCAAATGATCATTGACCAAGCCTGTGGCCTGCATATGTGCGTAAATTGTGGTTGATCCCAAAAATTTGAAGCCCCGCTTCTTAAGGTCTTTGGCTAAACGGTCTGATTCGGGAGTTGTGGCGAGACCATCGCCCATGGTTCTCAAAGAATTTTGGATGGGCTTGCCACCCACAAATCCCCAGATGTAATTCGAAAAAGAACCAAACTCCTCCTGGACTTTCATAAAGCAGCGGGCATTGTTGATGGCGGCTTTGATTTTAAGGGTATTTCGGATGATTCCGGGATCTTGAAGTAATTCCTGAACATAGCTTTCCGGAAACTCCGCGACGATTTTGTAGTCAAAATCCGCAAATGCTTTTCGGTAGCCTTCCCTTTTCTTTAGAATAGTTGCCCAGCTCAAACCAGCCTGAGCACTTTCCAGCACTAAAAATTCGAAGTGAATCCGGTCGTCATAGACCGGCACTCCCCATTCGGTATCGTGGTAAGTGACATATTCAGGGAATCCCAGACACCAGGGGCAGCGATTGATTTCAGTCGATTTTTCCATGTCTGAAAAATCATAATTATTCCCTAAGGAAGCAAAAGTCAATGAATCAATAGAAGATAATTGTCTTATTTCTGAACGCAATCACTTTTCGCTCAAGATGATACTTGATGGCTTTGGATAAGGTCACTTTCTCCACATCCTGTCCGATCTGTAATAGTTCAGCAATCGTATTGTGGTGCCTCACCCTTGCTACTTCCTGCTCAATGATTGGCCCTGCATCCAATTCCTCGGTTACATAGTGTGCTGTTGCGCCGATGATTTTTACCCCTCGCTCATAGGCGGCATGGTAAGGTCGTGCCCCGACAAATGCTGGTAAAAATGAATGATGGATATTGATGATTCGGTTTGGAAAGTGCTTGATAAAGGCTTCTGACACAATCTGCATGTATCTGGCCAATACGATGAAGTTGACGTTGTGCTCTTCCAAAAGTCTCAATTGATGGGATTCCGCAGCATCTTTATTGGCGGCAGTCACAGGAATATGGAAAAATGGGATCCCAAAGGCTTCCACTATGGCCTTCAAATCCGAATGGTTGGAAATCACCAAAGGAATATCTACCTCCAATTGCCCGGCATGGTGTCTTCCCAAAATATCGAAAAGACAATGTGATAGCTTGCTCACAAAAATTGCCATTCTAGGTTTTGGAAAATTGAAATGAAGCTTAAATTCCATCCGGAATCTTTGCCCAACTTCCGCTTCAAACCGGGAACCTATTTCTTCCATTTTGAGAGAAAAAGAATCCAGTTCCCAGGCCGCCCGCATAAAAAACATCCCCATTTCTTCGTCCACATGCTGATCCACTTCCAGAATATTCCCGTTGTGGGAATACAAAAATCGGGAAACCTCCGCCACTATTCCTTTTTGGTCAGGGCATTGAATAAGTAGAATGGCCTTTTTCATGGGATTAAAGTTAGGAATTCCAGATCGTCCAAGCGGCTTCGGCCTGAAGCACCAGCATGTCCATCCCGTTTTTTGCTTTTCCGCCTTTTTCCAGACAGGCTTTCATCAGTGTGGTCTCGGATGGATTGTAGACCAAGTCATAGACACGATGTGACGCATTGAGCAGTTCCACTGGAATCTCTGGCATTTCTTCAATTTTTGGGAATGTCCCAAGCGGGGTGGTGTTAATAATCAGCGGGTATTTTTTCAAAAATTCAGGATTATTCGCAAGATCAGAATAGGTAATCTGATTTTCACTTTTGGTTCTCGACACTGAAAGAAAATCTACTCCAAGGTCCCGTAATGCAACTTTTACCGCCTTTGACGCACCGCCTGTACCCAAGACGAGCGCATTGGGAAGGATATCACCAAGCCAACTTTGAAGGGAGTTTTTGAAACCGATGTAATCCGTG
>DATIAI010000359.1:0-7162 GCA_035458065.1 Algoriphagus sp.
ATTGCAAATATGCTTGCAGAAAAAAGCGAAGTAATGGTCTATGCCCGAAAGGATGAAGTTGTAGCAGAGATCAATACCTCTCATTCTGTATCAGGCAAGGCATTTAACGCGGCAATTTATGCAACTAGTGATCCAGAGGAACTCTGTAGAGTTTGCGAGATTTTGTTTTTTATGGTGCCTTCGTCTGGTTTTTTGGAGGTGGTAAGGAATTTTGCTCCCTTTCTATATCCCTACCATGTGATTATCCACGGTACCAAGGGTCTTGCTTTGAATCTTGCCAAAGGAGAAAGCCTGGAAACGGTCCAAAAATTAAAGCGAAGCCAGATTTTGACCATGAGTGAAGTGATCCTACAGGAGACAGTGGCTATCCGGGTCGGATGTCTTGCAGGACCGAATATTTCCAAAGAACTCATCCTTGGCCAACCTGCCGCCACGGTGGTTGCAAGCAAATACAATGAGGTCATTTTGGAAGGTCAAAGATTGCTTCGCTCTGAGCGTTTTCAGGTTTATGGCAACTCAGATATTATTGGAGTTGAACTCAGTGGTGTATTGAAAAATATCATCGCGATTGCCGCAGGAGCTCTGGCAGGATTAGGATTGGGAGAAAATGCAAAAGGACTTTTGATTTCCAGAGGAATGGTGGAAATGGTTCACCTGAGTAAAGCCTTGGGCGGAAGTGTGCAATCTGTGATGGGGTTGGCCGGTGTTGGGGATTTGGTAACGACCTGCAATTCTGTCGATTCCCGAAATTTCACGGTTGGATTTCGCCTTGCAAAAGGAGAATCGCTGGATCAGATTTTGGCAACCATGGACGAAGTGGCTGAGGGGGTCAATACGGTGAGAATTGTCGATGCATTTATCAAAACAGCAGGAATCCGGGCTCCCATTACCGAAAATCTCCACCGGGTTCTTTTCGAAGATCTTTCAATTGCAGAGGCCCTTCAGTTCCTGATGAAATACCCCTTCAGCGTGGATGTGGATTTTGTTTGATTAAACTATGTATCCATTCTTTGGTCTCTAATTCCTTAAAATGTTAAATTGGACTCATGGAAATCAGGTTTTTGACTAAAGAGGAAAGCAACAAGATTCGGCAAGAGGAATTTTTAGCACTTTCTCCAGCGGATCGATTTTTTGCATTTTTAGAATTAAGCCGAAGAATCAATCAGCTTTTTCCTTCCCAGATTTCTTTTGAAGAAAGGACCAAAGGGAATTTTATCTTGGACAGAAAGAAATGAGTCAAATCTGGAAGGAAACAATCACCCAGTTTATTGAGCTAGCCAACCAGCGTAATGTGAAAATGCTATTAGTAGGTGGCGGAGCAGTCAATTTTCACGGATATCAGCGTCATTCTGCTGATGTGGATTTTTGGATTAAAACAGATGAGGAAAATTTAAGCAAATTGGTTTTGGTATTTCAAGATATGGGTTTTGAAATAAAATCCTTTCCAGAGGAGGTCACACAAAGACTCAAAAATATTTCAGTGAAATTTTCGCCTGATGATCTTGATCTCGAATTGATTACCAGGTTTGAAATTGGAAAATCATTTGATGAAGCGTATGAATCCTCAGAAATAGTGGAAGTGGTTGGGTTTTCTCTACGGAAATGGAGAATTCTTAATTTTGAAGACTTGATAGAAAGTAAAAGAAGAGCAGCAAGGCCAAAAGATTTTTTGGATATTGAACAGCTGAAGAGAAAATGATTTTTCTGCTTTGTTTAATAATCAACTAGCCGGTAAAAGCTTCACCAATAATCCAGTCCCTTCGGTAATGGCATAAATGTAACCGTCCGGGCTTTGCGAAACTTGTCTTACCCTTCCGATTCCCGAAAAAAGCTTTTCTTCCCCTGTAGCTCTGGTTCCATTCATTTCCACTCGGGAAATGTGATTTCCGGCAAGGGCCGCAACTAGAAAATTCCCATTCCATTCAGGATATTTATCTGATGTCACCAAAGTCATCCCGCAAGTCGCGATAGAGGGCACCCAATATTTCACGGGCTGTTCCATACCCTCTTTTTCAGTGATATCGGTGATCGGGGTTCCGTTGTAGTTTTTACCATAAGTGATCACCGGCCAGCCATAGTTTTTTCCTTTTTGGATCAGATTCAGCTCATCGCCTCCCATTGGTCCGTGCTCCACTGACCAGATTCGATTGTTTGCATTATCGTAAATCATACCCTGTGGATTGCGATTTCCATAAGTCCAAATGGACGGGACTGCATCTGCCGTATTGACAAAGGGATTGTCTGCCGGGATTCTGCCATCGTCATGAATTCGATGAACTTTCCCATGAGAATTTTTCAAATTCTGCGCATTGTTCTGACTTCCTCTTTCTCCATTGGTGAAATACAAAAAGCCTTGGTTGTCAAAAACGATCCGACTGCCATAGTGTGTGCCGCCGTTGACGGCTGGTGCGGTCACGATCAGATCTTCAAAATCTGTAGCAGTTGATCCATTAAGCTTAAATCGCGCAATGGCCGTTGCTCCTCCTCCCGGTACGGGCTTGGCATAGGAGATATAAATCCATCCGTTTTGAGAAAATTTCGGATGAACTGTGATATCCATCAAACCCGCTTGGCCATTGGCATAGACTGCCGGTAAGCCTTGAACTTTTTGACCGGTATATTCATCGTCTTTAAAAATCAGAATCTCACCCTTTCGTTCGGTCACCAGCATCCTTCCGTCTCCAAGCCAGGTCATGCCCCAAGGATTACTGAAATCTGAATAGAGCGTGTCGACTTTGATGGTCATCTTTTGGGTTTGAGTAGTAAACTCATACTCAGTCGGAGGATCCGGAGTGCCTTCTTCGTCTTTTGGGGTACAGGAATTTCCAAGTGTCGAAATACTTAGAAAAAGAATTATCGGTAAAAATCGTTGAATCAGTTTCATGGTCTATAGGTTAATGGGTCGACTAAATCTAAACGTCGGAAACAGGTATCTGGTTTATAGAGATTCAAATTGAGGATTGGGATTTAATTTTATTAGGATGAATAATTTACGAAATGAATATTCAGATCGGATGGGCAAAAAAAAGACCTTCCAGTTTTCTGAAAGGTCTTGATTTCTAGAATGATTGCTTATTTGATTGGAATAATTTTCACCATAAGTCCAGTTAATTCTGTAATAGCATAGATGTATCCATCTGGGCTCTCCGCAACTTGACGTACCCGTCCGATTCCCGGAAGCAGTTTTTCTTCAGCTACGAGTTTGTTGTCTTTCAGCACTACTCTTGCAATATGTTGTTTTGCCAATGCTCCGACAAGTATGTTTCCTTTCCATCCAGGATATTTGTCAGAGGTTACCACCGTTAGGCCGCTGGTTGCGATAGATGGTACCCAATAATGGATGGGTTGTTCCATACCAGGCTTTTCGGAAGTCTCAGCCAAGATGGTTCCATTGTAATTGATCCCGTAGGTGATCACGGGCCAGCCGTAATTTTTCCCTTTTTCTATTATGTTCAATTCGTCTCCGCCTTTTGGACCATGTTCGGTTTCCCAAAGGATATTATTGGCTTTGTCAAAGTACAATCCCTGAGGGTTTCTGTTTCCGTAGCTCCAGATAGATGCCACGGCCCCGGTTGAGTCTACAAATGGATTGTCAGAAGGGATGGTGCCATCATCATTTACCCGGTGGACTTTGCCATGGGCATTGGTCAGGTCTTGGGCGTTCATTGGAATGTTGCCTTTGTCTCCATTGGAGAAATACATGAAGCCCTCGTTGTCGAATACAATTCGGCTACCAAAGTGACGACCACCTTTCCAAGGAGGTCCCGCAGTAATCAAATCCTCTTGTTGAACAGCTGTATTGCCTTCAAGCTTGAACCGCATAATGGTAGTAGCCCCTGTGCTGTCCTCAAAATTTTTGGCATAAGCAATGTAAATCCAGCCGTTTTCAGAGTACTTCGGGTGTACTGTAATATCCAGCAATCCCGCTTGATTCACTTCATGGACGGCGGGAAGTCCCTGGATTTTTTCACCTGTAAACTTGTCGTCTTTGAAAATCAGGATTTCTCCTTTTCGCTCGGTGACAAGCATTCTTCCATCAGGAAGCCAGGTCATGCCCCAGGGATTTTCAAACCCGCTGTGAAGCGTGTCAACCTTTATCAACAGCTTTTCGGTTTGAATGGTAAAGGCGTCACCCATAGGCTCGACTGCAGCTTCTTTGGGTCCACAAGAAGTCCAAAGGGAAACCGCACCAGCAATAATTGCAATAGGTAAATAATGTTTGTTTGAAGACATATTTTCAGAATTTTTCAAAGCCTAAGATAAAGTGAAAGATTCGGATTCAGAATAAAATCTTGTTTAATGGCTTTATTCTGTGATTTCTGATTCTGAATAGTGAACCATCCGCTCTGCATCCTCGACCATCCTTGCCGAACCGATAAATAGAGGAGTCCTTTGGTGTAAGTTTTCAGGCTGAATATCCAAAATCCGCTGCTTTCCGTCACTGGCTTTTCCTCCTGCCTGCTCAATGATGAACGCAAGGGCATTTGCCTCGTACAGCAGACGAAGTTTTCCGTTAGGGTTTTTTAGAGTAGCCGGGTAGAGATAAATGCCGCCTTTCAACAGGTTTCTGTGAAAATCAGCTACAAGACTCCCAATGTAGCGGGATTGACATTTTTTTTCCTTGCACTCTTTTATATAAGATTTAATTCCCGGTTGCCATTCGTATTCCAAGCCTTCATTGATCGAGTAGATAGTGCCGTTTTGAGGTGCCTGAATGTTGGGATGAGATAGAAAAAATTCACCCAAACTCGCCTCATAGGTAAATCCATTCGCTCCAAAACCAGTGGTGTACACCAGCATCGTGGAGGAACCATACAATACATATCCTGCTGCGACTTGCTGATTCCCCGGCTGCATGATGTCCTCCCAAGTGATCGGGCTTCCTATCGGTGTTTTTCTGCGGTAAATCGAAAAAATCGTTCCGATACTGATGTTTACATCAATATTGGAACTGCCGTCAAGAGGATCGATAGCGACCACATATTTTCCGGAATTGTTTTGCAGGTCAATCACATCATCATCTTCCTCGGAGACTATGGCACAGACTTCGCCGCCTTTGCTCAGAGCCCGCATAAAACGGATGTTGGCAATGATATCGAGTTTTTGTTGCTCCTCGCCCTGCACATTGGTTTGGCCAAAAGCTCCGCCTATATTGGACAGACCGGCACGGTTAGTTTCGCGATTGACTATCTTAGCTGCAAGAGCAATGTCCCTCAAAAGTTGGGACAATTCTCCCGAGGCAAAGGGGAAATCGCTTTGTTTGAGTTTGATAAATCGGTCCAGCGTAACCCCTACCGAATAGGCGAGGTTACTTTGATCAGGTTGATAAGTTAATGTTTTCATTCCATTCTAAGAAAAGTACAATATTTGGGTTTATACCCACGAAAATTAGGAATTATTTCTTATGGCAAAAACCTTGGTCTATAAATTTGGCGGTGCTTCGGTCAAAGATAGCGCAGCAGTCAAAAACTTAACAGAAATTCTCCGTAATCGATTGCGGAAAAACATGGTTATTGTGATTTCTGCCATGGGAAAAACAACCAACGGGCTGGAATCGATTTTGGCCCAAAAACTAAACGGGGAAGATTTTTCTGTAAATAGTACAATTTTAAAAACTTTCCATGTGGAAATTTGCAGTGAATTGTTTCCTGAAAATCACCAAGTTTTTGCGCAGCTGGACAATCTTTTTTTTCACCTGAATAACAATCTTGAAAAGAAGCTGACCAGGGAAAACTACGATGAGTTCTATGACAGCATCGTGAGTTTTGGGGAATTGGTTTCATCCCGGATAGTAGCAGAATACCTTTGTTCTCAAGGTTTAATCGTGCTTTGGCAGGATGCGAGGGATGTGATCCATACAGATTCGGATTTCCGTTTTGCAAAAATAGACTGGGAAAAAACCAGAAAATCCTGTCAATCAAGCTGGAAACCGATTCTGGAGAATTTCCCGATTTTGACGCAGGGATTTATAGGTTCGGACCCGAAAGGAAGAACCACGACATTGGGTAGGGAAGGGTCGGATTTTACAGCGGCGATTCTTGCCACAAGCTTGGATGCAGGTTCGGTTACGATTTGGAAAGATGTCCCAGGAGTACTCAATGCCGATCCAAAACTCTTTCCACATACCCGGAAGTTTGAGGAATTGGGATATCGTGAAGCTGCGGAGATGACGTATTTCGGCGCGTCTGTGATTCATCCAAAGACGATCAAACCCTTGGCCAATGCCGGAATTCCGCTTTTCGTTAAATCTTTCCTGGATCCGGAAGCTCCAGGGACAAAGATTCATGAGCTTGCAGCACCTCATCAGGTACCGACCATTGTCCTGAAAAAAGACCAGATTCTGGTCAGTTTCAAAGTGACAGATTTTACTTTCATTGAAGAAAAACATATTCATGGAGTTTATGAACAGCTTCAGGCTTTGAAACTTCGGGTAAATATGCTCCAACTCTCAGCAATCAGTATTTCCATTGTGATTGATGCGCAGCTTTTCAAACTGGAACAATTACTCGAAAAACTGAAAGCCGAATTTGAAATCCGGTACAACGAAGGATTAGAGCTTTTGACAATTTTGCATCCTAAACAAGAAGAGATTCCTGCTTTTCTGGAAGGATTTGAGGTGCTGTTGGAGCAATCCTCCAGAAATACTTTCCAAGTCGTCCGTCGGAAAATCTGAATGGATTTTCAAGTCAATGCATTCCAAGGTTAATTCCCACAGGGATTTTTATAAATTCAGGAAATCAAACCTTTAAACTTCCCATTCGATGAGCACCAGAAGAATTTTTCTCCAAAAAGCCGGACTTTCAACTTTGGCCTTGAGCCTGCCATTTGCAAATTCTCTTTCAGCTATGAATACTAACAAAGAAGACAAAGTCCTCCGGGTCGCTATTATGGGACTTGGTAGCTATGGAACCCGCGTGGCCGAGGCCATGAAAGACTGCAAACGTGCTAAACTGGTTGGAGTAGTGAGCGGCACTCCCTCGAAAGTGGAATCCTGGAAGCAGAAATATGGTATTCCTGACAAAAACTGCTACAACTACGAAAATTTCGATCAGATCAAGGACAATCCTGATATTGATGTGGTGTACATGACCACGCCAAACTCCCTGCACAAGCCACATGGAATCCGGATAGCAAAGGCGGGAAAGCACGTGATCAGTGAAAA
>DATIAI010000360.1:0-5266 GCA_035458065.1 Algoriphagus sp.
TCGGATTGTGAAAGAGTAAGACCTCTATAGTTATTGATGGTGAGGGAGAAAGAATTCCTCCCAATCCATTCATTGGACAAAAAATAATAGGCCATGGATTGGTCTTTCTGGAGGTTTTGAAGGTAGAACTTTAGAGGATCAAAAGAAAAATAGAGCAAACCATGGCAAAAGAAAATCCACAAAACCTGAGCCGGAGACAGTTTATCCAGACCTCTGGAATGGCGGTTGCCAGTATGCCATTCTTATCCTTGTCGCCCCAAAAGCCAAAGGGAGAACAAAAAGAAGATTCCGATGACGCCTCCTTTGAATTTTCCTTTTTGACGGACATTCACCTTAAACCTGAGATGAACGCTCCCTTGGGTTTTCAGATGGCAATAGACAAGGTAAATGAATTGAACCCGGATTTTGTACTCACGGGAGGAGATCTAGTCTATGATGTGATGCGCGGGGATTATGCCCGAAGCGAAATGCTCTTTGATCTCTATCAGCAAATGAGCCGGGGATTTAACATGCCGGTGTATAATTGTATCGGTAACCATGATTTGTTTGCGATCTATGCCGAAAGCCCCGAGGGCTCTGAGCATCCAGATTATAAATATGGGATGTGGGAAAGATATTGTGGAAAGACTTATTATTCCTTTGACCACAAAGGCTGGCATTTCATCGTCCTCAACTCCCTGGATGTCACGGAAGAAAAAGGGTATAAGGGAGTCTTCCAGGCGGAGCAAGTCGATTGGCTGGCCGAGGATCTGAAAAACACGGCTCAAACTACCCCGATTGTGATCACCACCCACATTCCTGTTCTCAGCACGCATTGGCAATTAAATGGGCAGAAAGGAAACGTTGGAGTAGAAAATTCCCAGAAGGTTTTTCGGTTGCTGGAAAATCACAATTTAAAATTGGTGCTGCAAGGGCACATCCACTGGAAGGAATACGGCATAGTCAATGACCGGTTTGAGTTTCTCACCGGAAGATCCATTGCAGGAAATGGGTGGAAAGGCAGAAGACACAACACCAAGGAAGGCTTTGTCCAGATCAAAGTACAAGGGGAAAGTTTTTCATGGGAGTATATCGACCATGGATGGGAAGACGAGCGGCTAAAAATCCAAAACGCCGGAAATTCGGGAATAGGATAAAAAGAGAAACCCTCCAAGAGTTCGAAACTCTTGGAGGGTTTTGCCTTAATACTCCGAAGTAAAGTGGAATTCGATATCCGGATAGTTGTCCTGCACCATTTGCAGCCAAGACTTCGACTCGGCCATAAAGACCAACTTGTCGTTTCGGTCTCTGGCGATGTAGCGGTTTTTCGATCTGACAAATTCATCCAGCTGCTTTTTGTCTTTACTGCTGATCCAGCAGGCCTTGTAGAGATTCATCGGTTGAAACTCCACCGTGGCGTTGTATTCGTTTTTCAATCGAAACTGGATTACCTCAAACTGAAGTTGCCCAACTGTCCCAACTACTTTTCTGGAACCGATGTCAAAGGTAAAAAGCTGCGCAACGCCTTCCTCCATCAGCTGCTTGAGTCCTTTCTCCAGCTGTTTGGTTTTCATAGCGTCTTTGTTGATCACCTCGCGGAAAATCTCAGGAGAGAAACTCGGAATCCCGGTGAAGACCATATTTTCCCCTTCAGTCAAGGTATCACCGATTTTGAGATTTCCAGTATCGTAAAGTCCCACAATATCTCCTGGAAAAGCTTCGTCAATGATTTCCTTGTCCTGCGCCATAAACTGAGTCACGTTGGAAAAACGCAAAGGCTTAGGTCCGCGAACATGGTTGTAAGGTTTATTTCTTTCAAATTTCCCTGAGCAGATTCTCAGGAAAGCAATTCGGTTGCGGTGATTAGGATCCATGTTGGCGTGGATCTTAAAGACAAATCCGGAAAATTTGGGCTCTTCAGGCTTTACTTCACGCACATCCGTTTCACGGCTTTTTGGAGCCGGAGCAATCTTGATGAAGGTGTCCAGCATTTCATTTACTCCGAAATTATTCACGGCAGAACCGAAGAATACCGGAGCGATCTTTCCATCCAGATATTCATTGACATCAAAATCAGGATAAACGCCCTCAATCAAGTCCACGTCTTCACGTAGCTGAGCAGCATTGCCCGGCCCGATCAAGCCATCCAATTGTGGATCATCCAGGTTTTCAAACACCTGCCGATCATCGCTCAATTTTCTTTGGGATGGAGTGAACAGGTTCAGTTGCTGATCATATAGATTATAAACTCCCTTGAAGCCTTTGCCCATACCAATCGGCCAGGAAAGTGGTCTGACGCTGATTCCCAACTTGGTTTCCACTTCATCCAGCAGATCGTATGGATCTCGCCCTTCCCGGTCCAGTTTGTTGATAAAGCAAATCACCGGAGTATTTCGCATCCGGCAGACTTCCATGAGCTTCTCGGTCTGGATCTCGACGCCTTTCACACAGTCAATAACCATGATCACCGAATCCACCGCAGTCAACGTTCGGTAGGTATCCTCAGCAAAATCCTGGTGACCAGGAGTGTCCAATAGATTGATTTTGATGTTTTTATATTCAAAGCCCATCACTGAAGTTGCCACAGAGATCCCTCTTTGCTTTTCGATTTCCATCCAGTCAGACTTAGTGGCTGTATCGATTTTATTGGATTTTACGGCTCCGGCAGTCTGAATCGCGCCTCCGAAAAGGAGCAATTTTTCTGTTAAAGTAGTCTTTCCGGCATCCGGGTGTGCAATGATGGCAAAGGTTCTTCTCTTTTTGATCTCTTCGGTCAAACTCATGGGTATCGAATTTCAGGGGGCAAAGGTAGGGAAAATGGATTTACGAATTCAGATTTACGATTTACGACTTCCAACCGAACTTCAAGCATTTATTCTAAAGCCTGAACCTTTGGGGATTAAGAGGTGAGGTTCTTCAAAACCTCGTAAGTCGTAATTCAAAAATCGTAAATCGTCAATACTCAAGAATTCCTTCCGTAACAAACTGCGAAGCATCTTCCAGATTTCCCAAGAGCATAATTCGGAATGTTGTTCCCTTTCCTATTTCGGAGCTTTTGACAAAAATCTTTCCGCCGTGATAGCCCTCGACAATTCTTTTTGCCAGGGTCAAGCCCAAACCCCATCCCCGCTGCCGGGTCGAAAAGCCCGGATTAAAGACTTTTTTAAAATTTCTTTTTTCAATACCCTTACCTGTATCCGTGATGTCCACGATGACAAACTTGTCGCTGTCCTGCAATACGTTGATTGTAATCTTCCCTTTCCCACGCATTGCATCGACCGCATTTTTACAGATATTTTCAATTACCCATTCCAAAAGCGGCTTGTTCATCAGGGCATCCAGGTCCTTAGTGTCTGCATTAATTATGAGTTCCACTTTGGTAGAAATCCGAGGACGGAGGTAATTGATCGTCTCTTCTATTACCTGATAAAGATTTTCAGGCTGGATCATGGGTTTACTGCCGATACTGCTGAATCGCTCGGTTACCATACGCAGCTTTACTACATCCTTGTCCATTTCCTGAATGATCTCTTTGTTTTCTTCCCACACAGGAGAATTCCTCAGATAGTCAATCCAGGCCATCAGTGAGGCAATAGGAGTACCGAGCTGGTGCGCAGTTTCTTTAGTCAAGCCAGCCCACACCCGGTTTTGTTCTGCTATTTTGCTTTGGTTGAAAAGTGCATATGCCAATGCCCCAAACACGAGAATCACAGCAAGTTGAACATAGGGATAATAGCGAAGATTGGTCAAAAGCTCGGAATTGCGATAAAAAACCCGGATGTCCGCTTCCAGCAAGTAGATCGGTTCATATTCCTCCTGCATTTCCAAAAGTTCCTGATCCAATGTTTTCAGGGAATCCTGGCCATCGGCATTGCTTTTGAATTTGATATTCCTGAATTCAATGGGATTCCCCTCCGAATCGACCATAATGATTGGAATTGAATAATTCTGCTGAATAATCTCCTGATTGATGAAAGTCAGGTTTTCAGAAGTAGTAGCGGCATATTCCAGTGCGGATGACAAGAGCTGAATCTGTCGGCTTTCCCGCTCTCTCAATTCATCCACCAATAAGCTGGTGTACCAAATCGACCCTGAACCAATCAAAAAAGAGACGAGGAAAACCAGCCATTTGACTTGCTTTTTATTTTGATAAAAATCGATGGAGGTGATGTCCTGGAATCGGTTTTTCATTCAGCTAAGGGTGGTTTTCAGGAGTATTAACTCCTAAACGTCATTGATAGTATGATTCGGGAATAGATTTTATCAGTTAGCCTTTCCCTGTGGCATTTAGTAAATTTAGGTCAATTCACGCAGTAAAAAACAATTAAAAATATGAAAACAAATGACATCGGATTGGAAATCAAAGAATCCAAAACACTGGTAAAAATGCTCAATGAGCTGCTGGCCAATTATCAGGTTTACTACCAAAACCTGAGAAACTTTCATTGGAATGTCTCGGGGCCCAACTTCTTCGAACTTCATGCGAAGTTTGAGGAACTGTACACGGTGGCAAATACCGGAATTGACACAGTGGCTGAGAGAATTCTCACACTTGGTGCAAGACCCTATTCTAGTTACAGCGAGTACCTCGACAACTCCAGTATCAAAGAAGCCAAAGAGGTAAAAGACTCCAAGAAAATGGTAGAAATCGTGCGGGACAACTTGAACGAATTGCTGACTTTGGAAAGAAAAACTCTGGAATCCGCCAACGACCACGGCGACGAAGGAAGTGCCTCACTGATGAGTGATTACATCACGGAAAAAGAAAAAGTAGTCTGGATGCTATCGGCCTACTTGAGGTAAAACCAAAATCCCGGTCAATTTAGTAATGACCGGGATTTTTTTATTGACTGCTTTTGACCCATTTCCACAGGATCTTATATGTAGGTTTGGTCCCGTGCATCAGGATTCCGATGCGGTAAATTTTTCCTGCAAGCCAGGTTGTAATCAAAAAGCCTCCCATCAAAAGTCCCATTGAAAGGGCCAATTCCCAAAATGGAACTCCATAGCTGATCCTTCCCATCATCGCAATAGGAGAAGTCAGCGGAATGATCGACAGCCAAAACGAAGTCGTGCTGTTAGGATCTTGAAGGATAAAAACAAAAAGACCCATGTACGCCACAATCAATGGGATTGTAATAGGAAACATGAACTGCTGCGCATCCGAAGGTGCGTCTACCGCAGACCCAATTGCAGCAAACAAGGCTCCATAAAGAAGATAACCCCCAAGGAAATAAATGATGAAACTCACCACCAATGTGACAAAATCAATTCCGTTGATCACCTA
>DATIAI010000361.1:0-6787 GCA_035458065.1 Algoriphagus sp.
TGGATGAATTGGACAATTATCTGGAACCTACTCTGATCTCAAATATTACCCATGGTATGAACATATTTCATGAGGAAATTTTTGGACCGATTCTCCCAATAATAACCTTCTCTGACCTCGATGAAGCAATTTCAATAATCAATTCAAAGCCAAAACCGTTGGCACTTTACTTTTTTGGTACTGATTCCAAAAACTCCAAGAAAGTCCTCAAAGAAACCAGTTCCGGCAATGTGGTCATCAACGACTGCGTGCTCCATTTTCTTCACAACGAATTACCTTTTGGAGGAGTAAACAATAGTGGGATTGGCAAATCACATGGTTACTATGGATTTTTGGCTTTTTCAAATGAAAAAGGAGTGCTCAAACAACGTGTTGGATACAACAACGTTACCTTCCTCAGGCCACCCTACGGTATCAAGGCCAAAAAGATCATCGCCTCTTTAATCAAATGGTTCTAACCTATGAATTATAAAAAATCTAAATCTTTTAGACTTATTGGATTTTCCTTATTTGTGTTTTTTTCGGCGTGTTCCTCAGATACCGAACCCGACCACAAAGCAGCCAAAGACATCCTAAATGAATCTTACGGTTCTGACCCAAAACAAACAATGGATATTTTTCTTCCCGCTGGAAGAACCGAAACTGAAACCCCGCTTCTAATCTATATTCATGGAGGTGCATGGATTGATGGAGACAAAAGCGAGTTTTTGCAGGTGAAGTCTATCCTGGAAGAGAAATTCCCAGAGTATGCCTTTGCGAGCTTGAATTATAGACTTTATGATTTTGGAACTGGAAAAAATGGAATTTCAGAGCAGGAGAAGGATATCATTTCCGCTTTAGATTACATTGACAGTAAGTTGGCCAACTGGAATATTTCAAATAATATAATAATTTCCGGTGCAAGTGCAGGAGGACATTTAGCACTTTTGCATGCATATAAAAATAACTCCTCGGATCTGAAAGCTGCCATTGCATTTTTTCCACCTACAGAACTGACTGAGCTACATCGATTCAATAACTTGACCGCCTCCGCACTCAATGCATTAATTGGAGGTACTCCGACCACCGCAGCTTCGAGTTACCAAGAATTAAGTCCTATCCAGTTCATTGATGAAAATGATGTTCCTACAATTTTTTTCCACGGTGATTTGGATCAGGTCGTACCTATCAGTCAAAGTCAACTTCTAAAAGAAGGGCTTGAGGCCGCCAAAGTTCGACACAGATTTACTTTGGTTCCCGGGCAAGGACATGGATTTACAACAGAGACTTACGCTCAATTACTTTCAGAAGCCAAAGATTTCATTGGAGAATTCTAAACAAAAAGCCCCGACTTTCGCCGGGGCTACCATAACATTTTAGACTTTTTGAAGTCCCGTAGAATGGGCCATTTCTTTTATGGCTTTCACTACTTTGTCCGAAGGTTGCAGGCGAACCTGATCCAATTGCTCTATCGTGCTCAGCATCTCCACATATTCTTGCATCAGGGATCCGTCACTGTGCAAGGCTTGCATCAAGAGTTCTTGTTCTACCTCCGGCATTTCCCGGTAGAAGTATCGTACCAGGTCATTTGGGGTAAATGATTTTATCATAGGCAAAATTTAATTGTTTCATCTTTTTCCTTAGGTGAATAAGCGCGTATCGCATTCTACCCAGGGCTGTATTGATACTGACTCCAGTCTGATCAGCAATTTCCTGAAAACTCATATCCAGATAATGACGCATCACCAGCACCTCCTTTTGAGCCTCCGGCAATTCTTCGATCAGTTTTTTCACCATTTCAAGCGTTTCCTCCTTAACCTTAAGATCCTCCACAGAGGACTCAGCAAAATGAAGTGAATTGAATAAGTTCGAACCGTCTTCCATCAGAATAGTCGGATACCGCTTAGCCTTACGGAAATGATCAATCGCCAAATTGTGTGCGATACGCATCAACCAAGGTTGAAATTTCCCCTCCTCACTGTACCTGTCTGAATGAATCGTCTGGACGACTTTTACAAAAACATCCTGAAGCAAATCCTCCGCTATATCCTGATCCTTAACGATCAAGTAGATTGTGGTATAAACTTTACTTTGGTATCTGTCTACCAATAAATCAAAGGCAGCTTCACTGCCGTTTCGATACTGAGCTATCAACTCGCTGTCCTGAGGACCTTTTCCCTTACTCATTTTAAGTTGGTTTATGAACAACGTAGAAGTCTAGGCCATAGTATCCGTTAAGAGTGAAAGAATTAAAAATTAGAAAACCTTTTGATAAAACTCATCAAAGAGATTCAATCTAAGTTGTTTTTTGATTAATTGTCAAGAGGCTGATGAAATTCGAAAGGAAGTTTGGAAAAAGATTTTTTTGCAAACTTTTGTTTTAAAAAAATCAGCCTCCAAATGCAATATGGCCAATGCTATGCCAAAATTTTCTTAAAACAGAGAAAAAGTCATTTCTTTTCCCACCTGCAATACCCTGAAAAATTCCTCTCAATCCTTACCTTCGTAATCTGATCAAGTAAAAATTATTACAATGGATTTAAGCGGAAAAGTAATCAATCAACTCCCGGAAGTGGGTGGAAATTCAAAAAGTGGCAACTCTTGGAGAAAACAGGAATATATCATTGAAACCGGAGGCCAGTATCCAAAAAAGGTTTGCATTTCAATTTGGGGAGATAAAATTGACCAGTTTGGCCTCAAAGTGGGTGAGCAGGTCACTTTGGGAATCGACGTAGAAAGCCGCGAATACAATGGCAGATGGTACACCGAGGTGAAAGCATTCAAAGTTGACCGAACTAACGGTGGCGGAGGAGCTCCAGCCATGCCTGAGGTTGATACTTTCTACTCTGAAAGCGAAGAAGACAAGCTCCCATTCTAAATAGGGGAGATTTTCAGCTTTTTTAAACTTTACTTTTCAATGTGGGACGATTTTGACGATAATGAAGGATGGGATGATGAGAGTGAATTTGATCCTAAATCACACCGGGATCAAATTTACTCTCACCCTGTGATGAAGAAAGCAAATGAAATTGTATCGCTGACTCATGCTTTGGTAGGAAGCTTAGATGAAGCCAGAAAAGAACTCTATGGCGGAATGATGATGGAGGATGCCATGATCATCTGTGCGAAATTTGCCGGGGCGCATGGTGTTGATGACTTCATCCTCAAAATGGAAAATGCTACCATAATGAAGGTCCATGCCAGACATCTCAACTCCATGACTTATCAACTCGCCATGGAAGAAACCCATGCCGAAGAGCACCTCAACTTACTCCGGGAAGCAGTGGAAGAATTCAGGCAATTATTTGTGGAGTGGGTCAAAACTTTTGAATCGGCAGATCGATATGATGACGGTTGGGGATTATTTCTTTAGGAAAAAATCAAGCCATAAAAAAAGCGAGACTTACTCAGTCTCGCTTTTTACTTGTAGTTCGATTTCCTCACCAGATTCATCTAGAAATCTGTATTCCGTCACAGGTAGAGAAGAATCTCTGATCAGTTTTATCCATTTGTAATACTTGAAAAACCACTTCATCCGCTGGCTAATCAGGCCTTGGGTAAAGTATGCGTGCAGATAGGGATGCAGCCCAATTTGTATTTTTGCCACGTTTTGGATGGTGGCGATATGCTCGAGGTCATGCTCCAACTTGTCGGCGATCAGGATCGAAGCCTGGATTTTGCCGGTTCCGTTGCAAGCCGGGCAAGTTTCCTTAGTCACAATATTGACTTCCGGTCTTACCCGCTGTCGGGTGATCTGCATGAGCCCAAATTTGCTCAGTGGCAACACAGTATGCTTGGACCTGTCTGACTTCATCTCCTGCATCATCACTTCGTAGATGGCTTTTTTATTATCAGCCTTCTTCATATCAATGAAGTCTACGACGATGATCCCCCCCATATCGCGGAGGCGGAGCTGTCTGGCAATTTCTTTAGCAGCGACCATGTTGGTTTTTAATGCTGTAGATTCTTGGTCGCTTTCTTGATTAGACTTGTTACCACTGTTGACGTCGATGACGTGTAGGGCTTCGGTGTGTTCGATGATGACATAGCCGCCCTGAGGCAAGCTCACCGTCTGTCCAAACAAGCTTTTGATTTGCTTTTCGATTCCAAAACTTTCAAATAGCTTAACTTTACCGTTGTAAAGTTTGACAATTTTTTCTTTTTCAGGGGCTATTGACCTGATGTAGGATCTGATCTGATCGTAGGTTGACTCTTCTTCTACGGTGATTGCGTCGAATGATTCATTGAGCAGGTCTCTGATTAGTGAGGAGGCCATACTCATCTCTCCGATGATTTTGTCCCGGCTTTTGGCTTTCAGCAATTTTTTCATCCCATCTTCCCAAGAATCGAGAAGATTTCGAAGGTCTTTGTCAAGTTCCGTCACGGACTGTCCTTCGGCCACAGTTCGGATGATTACTCCGAAATTGGCAGGTTTGATTGAATTGATAAGTCTGAGAAGCCTTTTGCGCTCCTCGTTGCTACGTATTTTCTTGGATACATTGACTGTATCGGAGAAAGGTACAAGTACGAGATAGCGTCCGGGCAGAGAGAGCTCGCAGGAAAGTCGGGGACCTTTAGTTGAAATGGGCTCCTTTACGACCTGAACCAACACTTGGTTGGTCTTTGATAGGACTTTCTCGATTTTGCCGATTTTGTCTATCTCAGGTTCGTTTTCGAAGCCTTTCAGCAGATAATTGTTGTAGTTGTTGTTGCGCACCATTTTGGTGAACTTCAACATCGAGTTGACATTTGGGCCAAGGTCCTGGTAATGAAGAAAGGCGTCTTTCTCATAACCGACGTCAATGAACGCAGCGTTGAGTCCATTGACGATCTTGCGGACCGTGCCCAGGTAAATGTCACCTACTTTAAACTGGTTGTCCATTCCTTCGGAATGAAGCTCCACCAGTTGCTTATCTTGCAGCAGGGCAATCCGACTTCCGTTTTGAGCAGAATCGATTAACAATTCCGTACTCAAAATTCCGTCTTAATAATATGTAAATGAACGTGTTGTTTATAAAAACAGGAAAAGAAGAAGTGGATTACTTCTTCTTATGTCTGTTTTTTCTAAGTCTTTTCTTACGCTTGTGCGTAGCGATCTTATGTCTTTTTCTTTTCTTACCGCAAGGCATAGTTTTTAGAATTTAAGGTGTGTAACAATAATTTATAGCTTGTCAAGGTAGGTCTGAACACTTTCCAGAATCATGGGATCCTGGGTCATATTCTTCACTTCCTCAAACTGCGCTTTCGCTTTATTTTTTTCGTTGGACTCGAAATAACTCACAGCCAGATAAAACTGCCCCTGAAGATTGTCTGGATGGTACTTGACCAACTCTTCAAATCGTTCAGCCGCCCGCTTGTACTGTCCTGACTGCATGGAGAGTACTCCCATGTTAAACAGGCCATCCTCATTTTGTGGATCCGCTTCGAGAATTTCTCTCATCATTGTGATCCCCTGCATAGGATTGGCCGAAGATACATAAGTCATCGCCACTTTGGTTTTCAAATCCAACCGGCTTGGATCTTTTTCCAAAACCTGATTTAGGTAAGTCCTGGTCTTGTCGGCTAGATTTTCGACTTTGTTTTTGTCCAAAGCAAAAGAATAAGCTTCATAGTAGGCCTTGCCTGCTTCCTCAATCAACGCCAGATCAGATGAATTCAATGCCACTGCTTCCTCAAGGATATAAGCCGCACTGTCAAACATTCCCTCCTTCTGATACATCCCAGCAAGCGACTTTGCCGCCGTGATTTTTTCTGAAGGTTCCTTGTCCGAGGCTAATGTAGCCTTTAACTCATCAGCTTGGGAGCGATTTTCGGAAGAAAGCTCATTCTCATGCATTTCGGTCACATCCGAAGTCGAACTTTCCTGTGCATTGGGATCCTCTACCGAGGTGGTGCCTGCTTCATTGTCTACTACGACTTTTGGCAGGGCATAGAGTCCAGCAATGGTACAAATTCCGACAATGATGAGAATGAGCTGTGATTTTTTCATGTCAATTCGCCTCAGACTTAGTCTTGCGGAGCCAATTGCTTAATCTTCTTGCTGTTCTTAATCTTCTCTACAAACACTTTGGATGGCTTAAAAGCCGGGATGTAGTGCTCGTCGATAACGATCGCCGTGTTTTTGGAGATATTACGTGCAATTTTCTTAGCTCTTTTCTTATTGATGAAGCTACCGAATCCTCTCACGTAGATGTTTTCTCCATCAGACATGGAATCCTTCACTACCTTGAAGAACGCCTCAATGGCTTGTGTAACATCATCCTTCTGGATTCCTGTTTTGTCTGAAATCTTGGTGATTACTTCTGCTTTTGTCACAGTGTTTTTAATTTAGAAATTACGAAATAAGCTTAACAACCTATTAACCAAGTGTTTTTGGGACTGCAAATGTACGAGAACCAAGTCAATTAAAAAACATATTCAAAAAAATTACCTTGGTTTGTACCCGAAATATTTTACCCTAATGGATCCTAAAACTTCTGAATATCAGGCCTTTTCCGCTCAAATAATTTCTTGGTACCAAGCCAATCCACGAGAACTTCCCTGGAGAGGGACCTCAGATCCTTACAAAATCTGGCTGTCTGAAATCATTCTTCAGCAAACCCGGGTTGCCCAGGGATTACCTTATTATTATGCTTTCACTGAGGCCTACCCCACTATAAAGGACCTCGCTTTGGCCCCTGAATCGGAGGTTCTTCGGCTTTGGCAAGGTTTGGGGTATTACAGCAGGGCCCGAAATCTCCACTCTTGCGCAAAATATATCTGGCACGAATTGAAAGGGAAATTCCCCGACAATTATGATTCACTCTTA
>DATIAI010000362.1:0-2836 GCA_035458065.1 Algoriphagus sp.
GATTGATCAAGTCCAACTGTGCCGATTGCACCGGTGTTCCTTTTCTTTTCCCCTATGAAAATCTCAGACTCCTCGGCAAGTTTGAGAACGGCGTAAATGTCGGCGGTAAAATCCAGCAGGTCTATCTTTTTGGAGGAGTGGCTCTTCTCATCCTCCTGATGGCCTGCATCAACTTCATCAATCTGGCCACAGCCCGAGCCGGAACCCGGGGCCGGGAAGTCGGTATCCGCAAATCCATCGGAGCAAAACGAGGCGAGCTGATCCTCCAGTTTGTCACGGAGTCAGTCCTGCTTTCCTGGATTGCCCTGATCTTCGCCCTTTTGCTGGTGCAGTTGCTGCTGCCATTTTTCAATGAATTGACAGGCAAAGCTGTCATTCTTGAGCTCGGAAATCCGGTTTTTCTCCTGGCTCTTTTTGCGATTACCCTGCTCACGGGATTACTTTCAGGAAGCTATCCTGCTTTGGTTTTATCCGGATTTAACCCCATCAAAGTCCTTAAAGGAGACAGTCGATCCATGCTCAGCGGGAACGGGCTGCGCCGGGTGCTGGTCATCGCCCAATTTGCCGCCTCGGCAATTTTGGTGGTGGGGAGCATTGCTGTCCACAAGCAAATCACCTTTATCAGCGAAAGAAATCTGGGGTTTGACAAAGAAAACATCCTAGTGATTGATCAAAACGAGGGGATTGTCAAAAACTACTTCGGTATCAAAAATGACCTCCTCCAGCTTCCCAACGTTTCATCTTTCGGATTTGGGGGAAACAGTATTTTCACGGTGCCGATCACATCACCCGATCCTGTCTGGCCGGGGAAACCTGAGCAGTCGACGATCAACTTCAAGATCTTCCGCTGTGATGAAGGCTTCATTCCAACGCTGAATATCCCGATCCGTGAGGGCAGGAACTTTGCTGGAATCCAGGACACAACTAACTACATCATCAATAAAAAAGCCGCAGAAGTCATGGGGCTGGATCCTGAGACGGCTGTGGGAACTGAACTGGAAATGTGGAACGGCAAAGGGCAGATCGTAGGGGTCACAGAGGACTTTCATAACGACAACTTCAGGCATGGCATCGAGCCACTGATTTTTATGTATTCCGAAAACGTCGGTTACCACTACTTTCTTAAGGTATCCGGGCAGGCTTCGCTTCCCTCGGTGGTGAAGCAGATCGACGCGGTTTTCAAAAAGCACAATCCAGACTACCCCTTTGAATACAGTTTTTTGGATGAAGTATTTGAAAGGGAATATGAAAGCGAGCAGGTAATCGGCAAGCTTTCTCTCGCCTTCACCTGCATCGCCAGTTTAATCTCGGCGTTGGGTTTGTTTGGTTTGGCATCGTTTACCGCAGAGCGAAGGACCAAGGAAATGGGAATCCGCAAAGTGCTGGGTGCTTCTGCAGGAAGCTTATCCCTGCTGCTTTGCGGGGATTTTGCCCTCTTGATTGTGGTAAGCTTACTCATAGGATTTCCAATAGCCTGGTATTTTGTGGAGCAGTTTCTTTCGGGGTATACTTTCCACGCGGAGATCACTTGGACGCTCTATCTCTTCACGGCGGTGTTGGTGCTGGGATTGACTTTCATCTCAGTAGGCTACCACTCCCTCAAAGCTGCCTGGAGCAATCCGGTGAATTCGTTGCAGAATGAAGGGTGAAAATCAAACTATTTTGACCAAATGGATTGGAGTGTTGCAATTAGCTGAGCGTACGAGCAAAATCAATAAGGGGAAACTCAGTTCCAAAAAGTTCTAAGAGCTAGTTGCGGCGATGGATTTTTGAAAATAGGAACCAATGACAAATTGGTTAGAATATTATGGTGGAATTGCAAATTTTACCCAGCGCCTCCAAGAACCGCAATTTGAAAATGCAGACTTCACCTAGAAAGGGGGATGACAAAAAATATTCAACAGGAAAAACCTATAGCAAGAGCTGAAAATTCTGAAAAAAAAAGAGGCTGTCCACATTGGATAGCCTCTGATTTTACAGGAAGGATTTTGAGTCAATTCCCGAATTTCCGGCTGATCATTTGAGTTTTGAGCCATTTTTTAATTTCAAACCAATGGAGATTAAGCTACAACAATGTCTGCTTTAAATGATTCAAGAATAGCAATAACTACATCCTTTTCCTCCTGCCCAATTCCATTTTTGTCTAGGGCCCAGACCATGTCTTCGGTTCCACTATCCCATTCCCGTTCGTTTATTTTCAAACTGGAATGTGCTGTACGCATGTCCTTGCCATGATAAGAATGAGGTCCTCCTGTTCCCATAGAAAAGAACTCAAAAACCGACTGCTTTAGCTTATCCATATCAATAATTCTGAAATGGTAACCGATAAGAGGATTGCTGTAATTTTTGTCAAGAACATCATTGACAATTTTCCTGACACCTTCTTCTCCTCCCAATCTTTCGTAGAGGGATAGTTGTGTGATTTCACCAGAGTTATCCATAACTAAATTGATTTTGAAGCGAAAAATTTGTTTGATTTTAAATAATACCAATAGAAATAAACTGTACGATTGCCTAAAAAGGCTTCGTCAAAATGGATGGCAACGTTTGGTTATTTGCAGAGAGGGAGGGATTGAAAACGTAATTGTCCGCCGAAACCAAATGTAATAGTAAAGTTAAAACTTTAATCAACGGAGGCTTCCCTTCAACAACCCATTTCTTTCAAATTGAGATTGGATTTTTTTCGGAAAATTCAATAAATAATCCTCATTTAACTCCTGTCTTCTATGGGATGTTTTTGATCCAGAATCCCTGAAGGAACTAAAAAAACTTCCAATTCTTTAGGTCTCGACCAAACCTGAATCTCAAAATCTCCTTTTCTCCCAATCTCTTAATC
>DATIAI010000363.1:0-2175 GCA_035458065.1 Algoriphagus sp.
CGCATAATCGGAATGGCGCAGAAAGAACACGGTCGATCGCAACCTTCGGAAATCTTCATGTAGGCATAGTGCGCTGAATGGGTCAAAAGTCTTTCCCCTACCAACTCATGCTTGTAGTCTGCCTTGAATTTTTTCAAAATAGCGGGCAAATCACGAGTCCCAAAAAATGCGTCAACCTGCGGAATTTCCTTTTCCAAATCGTCTTTGTAGCGCTGAGAAAGACAGCCCGTCACATATACTTTATCCACCAAACCCTGCTCTTTGGCATCGACATATTGAAGGATGGTATCGATTGATTCCTGCTTGGCATTGTCGATAAATCCGCAGGTATTGATAATGATAATGTTGTTATCCTGAGAGTTAGACTCGTGGCTGGCGTTGATTCCGTTGCCTCTAAGTTGTGTTAATAGCACCTCGGAATCCACCAGGTTTTTGGAGCAACCCATGGTGATAATATTGACTTTGTCTTTCTTTAATGTTCTAGCTTTCACAGAATTCGCTTCGATTTGGGAGGGCAAAGGTAATTAAAAAAGGGTTGAAAAGGTGGTAAGGATCAAAAGTTGTAAAGTTGACTGATGCCAACCTCACAACTTTCGAACATTTCAACTTTCCATCTCTCCTCCTTAACACTTTGGTAAAACAACCTTAACGTAAGGAAACCCACTCGGGGAAATGATTTGCCTAATTTTGAACCGTACAGCAAATACTTTTTAACTCCTTGCATTTATTTTTTGCCCCCGGTGTGAATCGGGGTGCACTGCAGGAGAGACTCCAAAATTCCCTTTGCTGATTTGGTGGCTTCGCTTACCTTAGTTTCGAAAATCAACCTCAATGGAATTTACCGCTCCTAACGCCCAACAATTAACTTTTGACAGGAAAAATTATTCAGATCAAACGCTCCTTAATCTTTACGAGTCGCTGATTATTCCTCGTCGGATCGAGGAGAAAATGCTGATCCTACTTCGTCAGGGAAGAATCACCAAATGGTTTAGTGGTTGGGGTCAAGAGGCGATTTCAATCGGTGCGGTCAATGCGCTCGAATCGGATGAATTTATCCTTCCGATGCACCGAAATCTGGGGATTTTCACCGGAAGAAATATGCCCTTAGAGCGTCTTTTCGCCCAATTCCAGGGAAAAAAATCCGGGTTTACCAAAGGCCGGGATCGCTCATTTCATTTTGGCAACATCGAGCACCACATCGTAGGGATGATTTCCCATCTCGGTCCTCAGTTGGCAATCGCAGATGGAATCGGTTTGGCACATAAACTTTCCGGTGAAAAAAAAGTAACGCTGGTTTTTTCAGGTGATGGGGCGAGTTCGGAGGGAGATTTCCACGAAGGATTGAATGTGGCTGCGGTTTGGAAATTACCCGTCATTTTTGTTGTCGAGCATAATGGATATGGGCTTTCGACTCCAAGTGAGGAGCAGTTTGCGTTCAAATATTTTACCGAAAAAGGCCCCGGGTATGGAATGCAAACAGTCCGCATTCAGGGAAACAACGTGCTGGAAGTCTATGACACTATCCTGAGACTGGCGGAAGATATCCGGGAAAACCCAAGACCCGTATTGGTTGAAGCAATTACTTTCCGCATGCGAGGCCACGAAGAAGCTTCAGGCACGAAATACGTCCCGAAGTTTCTCATGGAAGAATGGGCCCAACTCGATCCGGTGGATAATTATGAAGCATATTTGGAATCGATTGGGGTTTTAAATGAAACAACCAAAACAGGGCTGAATAAAAAAGTCAAAACCGCTATCAATGAGGCATTGGAAATTGCTTTTGCCGAAAATCCTATCTCTCCAAGTTTGGAGGAAGAATTGGCAGATGTCTACGCTCCTTTTTCCCAGAAAGTAATTGAGCCTGAAGGTCCAAGTACCGAAAAGCGTTTCATCGATGCGATCAGCGATGGACTCCGTGAATCCATGGAAAAATATCCCAATCTGATCCTGATGGGTCAGGATATCGGGGAATATGGCGGGGTCTTTAAGATCACTGATGGGTTTAAAAATAAATTCGGAGCAGATCGGGTGAGAAATACGCCGCTCTGCGAAAGTGCGATCATCGGAGCCGGGCTTGGGCTTTCTATCAAAGGCTACAAAGCCATGGTCGAGATGCAGTTTGCAGATTTTGTGAGCGTTGGCTTCAACCAAATTGTGAACAACCTCGCTAAAATC
>DATIAI010000364.1:0-2216 GCA_035458065.1 Algoriphagus sp.
TGAGTGTACTTTTTACGGATTTTGCCGGCTTTTCTAAAATCGCTGAAACGCTCGATGCTTCAGAACTTGTGGGAGAACTGGATGATATTTTCAGGGGATTCGATGAGATTGTAAAACGTAATGGGCTTGAGAAAATAAAAACAATCGGCGACGCCTACATGGCAGCCGGAGGTATTTCCGGCAATGATTTTCACCCGATCAATTCCGTAAAAGCAGCGCTGGAAATGCAGGAATTTTTGAATGAAAAATTCAAAGTAATCATGGGGGAAAAGTGGCAGATGCGCTGTGGAATTCACACCGGTCCTGTCACCGCCGGAGTGGTAGGCAAAGATAAATTCGCCTATGATATCTGGGGAAGCACTGTCAACTTGGCTTCAAGGATGGAAAGCAATAGCGTTCCGGGAAAAGTGAATGTCTCTGAAGCCACCTACCAATTGGTAAAAGATGTTTTTTACTGCATTCCCAGGGGAAAGATCGAAGCCAAAAATCTCGGGAAAGTAAATATGTATTTTGTTGACAGGGAGGCAAACCATTGATTTCATTTGGTTGATTTTGTGGCTATTAGTGAAACCTTTAAAAATTATCATCCCGAAACAAGCCTGCCTGTGGCAGACAGGCCGGAACGAGTGAAATGTTTGAAGTAATTTCATCCACCGAAATTAAAAACCTGGAACGGGTGAAAGGATTATAGAAATAGATCAAACCGTGCTACCTAAACCCCGGAGGGGTGATATTATTCTATCCATTCGAAAAGGTATTTCTCATCGAATGGGATTTCAAATTTTTTCAAAAAGCCAAAATACTCTTCCTTAAAAGTCTTCTTTCTATGATGCTCCTCCTGATTTGAAATGTATTGATAAACATTATTTAATTGGGAATGAGAATATGAAAAAACACCATAACCATCTTGCCACGAAAATTTCCCTTGGACAAATCCTTGGTCATTGATAAAATTAGAGGCATTATTTTTAACGTCACGGATCAGATCTGATGGACATTGGGCCGGTTTCAATCCTACAAAAACATGAACATGGTCGGAGACACCATTTACAATAATGGACTTCTGCCCCTTGTTGGTGATAATTCCGGACATGTATTTGAATCCTTCTTCTCTCCAAGGCTTTAATAGAAGATTTTCCCGTCCTTTTACTGCAAAGACATATTGTAGATAGATTTGATGAAAAGTGCCTGCCATGATTTGCTGATTAAAAATTAAAATTGATTCTTAAAAAATTTAATATCACCCTTTCAGGGTTTTGATAAAATTATCTCAATATAATTTTTCTACAATAGTTTCATCCCTTCGGGATTTCACGTATTAAGTAGGAGTTTAACCTGAAACGAGTGAAATGTTTGAAGTAATTTCATCCACCGAAATTAAAAACCCGGAACGGGTGAAAGGATTTTAGAAATAAATCAATCCGTGCTATCTAAACCCTGAAGGGGTGATATTATTTAAACTTTTCAATTGATAAGCTCTGTTTTCAAATCCAGGTTTCTCTGGATCTCAAACCTTTTTATCTAAACTTATTACCTACTCCGGAATCACCGGCACAATCATTGGCCTTAAAAGATAAAATATCACCCTATCAGGGTTTTGATGAATTATCTTAATTTAATTTTTCTACAATAGTTTCATCCCTTTGGGATTTCACGGATTAAGAAGGAGTTTAACCTGAAACGAGTGAAATGTTTGAAGTAATTTCATCCTCCGAAATTAAAAACCCGGAACGGGTGAAAGGATTTTAGAAATAGATCAATCTGTGATACCTAAACCCCGAAGGGGTGATATTATTTAAACTTTGCAATTGATAAGCTCTGTTTTCAAATACAGGTTTCTCTGGATCTAAAACTTTTTTATCTATACTTATTACCTACTCTGGAATCACCGGCACAATCATAAAGGCTAAAAGTTTAAATTGAGGCCTTCTTCGATCACTTGTGCTGAGCGACGGTTGGTGAGCGAAGTCAAAGCATCTGTATTCTGTCTCCAATCTTCTGTCTTCCATCTGTTTTGTTAAAAATCCCAATAAGTCAGCTCTTCACTAAAAATATTTTCATCGTCGAGCATCAGTTTTGGAAAACTTGATTTACTTTGCATCACAAAGTACTTTTCACTATGAGAAAACCGGAACAAGAATTAGCTGATATCAAATCCATGATGGAGCGGAGTACCCGTTTCCTTTCGCTCAGCGGACTTGCAGGAGTACTGGCGG
>DATIAI010000365.1:0-6545 GCA_035458065.1 Algoriphagus sp.
GCCATGCGTGCTGAGGTGCCGGTGCCACAGGGTGATCGGTCAATGGCCTTGTCTCCGTAGAAAACGGCATTTCTTGCAGTACTTGTTGGATCGAGGGTTTTTCCAGTCCAAAGTACATGTGAAAGACCGCGGATTCTATCATGTTCGGGATGAACGAATTCGTATTTCTCGTTCATTTTTTGGCGAAGATTTCTTGCCATGGAAATCAACTGCTCGGCTTTGTAATGCTCTATTCCGGGGAAGTTTTCCTGAGGATCAACGATGCAATAAAAGTTTCCCCCATAAGCTACATCCACTGTTAATTTCCCGAGTTCCTTAGTTTCGATTTCCAGATTTTCTGCTGCCAGAAAACTTTTCACATTCGTCAGTTTGACGGATTTGACCTTTTTGCCCTCTTGCTTGTATTCCACCAAAACCAATCCCGCTGGAGCCTCCATTCTCAGGAAACCCGGTGTTTTGGGATGGATCAACCCTTCTTCGATGGCGATGGTAATGGTGCCGATCGTACCGTGCCCGCACATTGGCAGACAGCCCGAAGTCTCGATGAAAAGAACTGCGAAGTCATTTTCAGGATCGTGTGGAGGAAAGAGCATTGACCCAGACATCATGTCGTGGCCGCGGGGTTCAAACATCAATCCGGTGCGGATCCAGTCCAGATTTTCCAGAAAATACTGGCGTTTTTCCAGCATGTTATTTCCTTTCAGAAAAGGAACCCCTCCAGAAACGACCCGGACAGGGTTTCCACAGGTATGGGCATCGATGCAACTAAAGGTGTGACGGGAGGACATTGAAAAGATTGAAAGATTCTAAAATTGAAAGATTGGAAAATTGAGTTTCAAAGTTGCAAAGTAGAAATGTGCCCAAATCATCCTGTGCGCTCGTAAATCGTAAATCTCAATTCGTAATTTATTTTGTATACTCCCCATTCACCAATCTCCATATTCCAAGAGGATTTCCATCTCTCAAGGCATCAGGAAGCAAATCCTGAGGCATATCCTGGAAAGCAATCGGTCTGGCAAATCTCTTGATGGCATGAGCTCCGACGGAGGTACTGGCAGCCGAAGTGGTAGATGGGTAAGGTCCGCCATGCTGCATGGCAAATCCAACTTCTACCCCGGTAGGAACACCTTTGAATAGTAGTCGGCCGCACTTTTCTTCCAGGAGATTGAGGAGGAAAAGCTGATTTTGAAGTTCCTCCGCATCTGCCCAAACAGTGATGGTCAATTGGCCATGGAGTTTTTTGGTGATTTCGAGCAGCTCATCCTCGTTTTTGTACACGACCATCATGGCAAAAGCTCCAAAGACCTCTTTTTGGAAAACTGGATCCTTCAGCCAATTGGAGGCTTTGATTTCGGCAAGTGAAGTGCTTCCATTGATCAGGTGCTTGGGATCAGCCACCTTGACCCAGCGCAATTCCTCTCGGGATTGCAAATATTGAATCGAATCGTAGTAAGCTTGCGCAATACCCGGATGGAGCATCGGTGCTGAAGCGATGTCATTTAGCTCGGCAGCTATGGCGTTTTCAAAAGCTTTTGACTGGGCTTCCGGTACGAAAATCAGGCCTGGATTGGTACAAAACTGACCTACACCCAAAGTGAGAGAAGCGATAAATGCCTTTGCCAAAGCTTCGTTTTCTTTTTCCAGTTTTTTGGGAAAAGTAAAGATCGGATTGACTGAACCCATCTCTGCATAGACCGGAATCGGTTCTTCACGCTGATTGGCCAAGTCGAAAAGTGCTTTGCCTCCTACATGGGAACCGGTGAACGCCACGGCTTTTGCGATCGGATGCTTGACTAATGCTTGGCCTTCGGCAATTCCTCCCTCAACATGAGTGAAAAGCGCTGATGGAAAACCAGCCTTCAAGATCGCCTGATGGATGCAATCGGCTACTTTCCGTGAAGTTTCCGGGTGGGCTGGGTGAGCTTTATAGATCACAGGACAACCTGCTGCCAAAGCCGAAATGGTATCTCCACCAGCAGTCGAAAATGCAAGGGGAAAATTGCTCGCGCCAAATACGATTACAGGACCAAGTGGGGTCAAAAATCTGCGGATATCCGCTTTTGGAAGTGGCGTCCGGCTGGGATCAGCTGGATCAATCGTCGCTTCTACCCAACTTCCTTCTTTGACCATGTTGGCAAAAAGGCGGATCTGACCTGTAGTTCGGCCTAATTCTCCGTTGATTCGGCCTTCGGGGAGGTTTGATTCTTTGACAGCCAAAGGCACAATCTCAGCGCGATTGGATTCAAGTATTTCCGCCAGGGTCTCTAAAAACGCTCCCTTCTCTTTACCGGGGACATTTTTATAGAAAAGGAAGGCTTCTTGAGCGGCGGTGAAGATTGGGTCGAAGTTCATTGGATTTGAAGGTTGAAGATTTTAAAATTGTAAAAGAAGACTCACTAAGCTTTTGTCAATTTTGTTTTGAATCTAATGTCTTGCTTCTTGCGTCTAATTCACAATTTCGGTCTTTTTGCCAAGCCATCTATTATAATCTTCTCAATTCTTTCTCTTTCCTCACCGATCAAAGTCAATCTTGGTGCGCGGACATGTTCTGAACCGATACCGCAATGTTGCTCGGCAAGCTTGATGTATTGGACAAGTTTAGGATGAATATCAAGTTCCAAAAGAGGTAAAAACCAACGGTAAATCTCTCTAGCTTCTTCATTCTTTCCTTCTTGCACGAGGTTGAAAATGGTCACAGTTTCCTTCGGAAATGCACAAACCAATCCGGCAACCCATCCTACAGCTCCCATTAGCAATTCTTCCATGGCCAAAGTGTCCACTCCGCAAAGCAGCTTAAAGCGGTCACCAAATCGGTTGATCATGCGGGTAACATTGGAAATGTCGCGGGTAGATTCCTTGATGGCCTGAATATTTTGACACTCTGCCAGCTCGGCAAACATGTCGATGGTCACCAAAGTCTTGTAATCCACCGGATTATTGTAAATCATGATCGGGAGTTTGGTGGAGTTGGCGACTGTTTTGAAGTAAGTCACCACCTCTCTTGCATCTGCTGCATAGCGCATCGGAGGCAGAATCATCAAGCCCGAAGCGCCCAATTCCTCAGCTTTTTTTGCCCAAAAAAGGGCGTCCTGCGTAGCTCCCTCGGCAATATTCAATATCACAGGCACTTTTCCGTCGAGATATTTGACTGTTTCTCCGGTGAGTTTGATCTTTTCTTCCTGAGACAATACCGAGCTTTCTCCCAAGGTACCTCCCAGGATGATTCCGTGGACTCCAGATTCCAGTTGGAAATCAAGGTTTTTGAAAAATAGGTCCATATCCAGACTTCCGTCTGGGTGAAATTTGGTAGTGACTGCCGGGAATACGCCTTTCCAGTTCATAGTATTTTGATTTAACCCCAGTGCACACTGAGGATTTTTTAAAAGATTACTAGTTCAAAAGTAGGGGGCAGTTGCTTTGAAATCTTTCACTGGATTAATAGATAGCGATACTATATTGATCATTTTTGAAATTTTTGGTTTTATTTTAACACAATTTGATACTAGTAATAAGCAATGGCCAAAATTATTTCCTTTCAGATCCCAAAATCCCAACGGGAATTTGTCAGATATCAGGAGGACAAGGGGACGCATTTTTACGATAAACTTCACCAGCATCCCCAATTGCAGTTGACAGTGATTTTGGAGGGGAAGGGGCAATTTCTCAGCGGGGATTATGTGGGTCGGTTTCAGGCAGGTGATGTCTTCTTTTTGGGGGAAAATGCCCCACATGTTTTCCGAAGTGATCCTGAATATTTTGAAGAGAAAAGGGAGCTGAATTCCAGAGGGAATACGATTTTCTTCGATTTCGATGCATTGGGTAAAGCCCTGGGCGAATTGGAAGATTTGCAGGCTATGCGAAAATTCAAGGATTTCTCAGGCTTATGTTTTCAGGTATTGGGAGAAAGCAAAAAAGAGATTTTGGAGATTTTTGAGAAATTCCCTGAGAGTTCTGGCTTGTTCCGCTTTCAATTGGCCATTCAACTGATGTCCATTTTGGATAGATCAGGGGAAAATCTCGTTGGTTTGAACCGCACCACACAGATTCGCGGACTTTCGGAGCGGGATGGGAAACGAATGGATCAGGTGATGCAATTTTTGCTAGAAAACCGGTTTCGCCAGATCACGCTTGAAGAAACTGCTGAAAGGGCAAACCTCAGCAAAGAAGCCTTTTGCCGGTTTTTCAAACTCCGGACCCGAAAGACTTTTACTCAATATGTCCTCCAGCTTAGGATCAATGAAGCCCAAAAGCTATTGCAGGAAACAGATTTTGGGATTTCTGAAATTGCTTACAAGGTGGGTTTTGAAAATTTATCTTATTTCAACCGTTCATTCAAAGCCATCTTGGGCAAGTCACCGCGAGAATTTCGAAAATAATAAGTGACCTTAATTTCCTTCAGTCTCCTCTTTTTGGGGAAAATTGTACCCTTTCAGGTTTCTTGTTGAAGATTTTCGATTTTCTGAATTTTTCTGGATAATCTATCCAAGGAACTGGGATTGAGTGTTTTCCAGGACTTTACCAAAGCCTATTTAGATTTTTTGATTCAAGGCACTTGGTTTGGATTCCTAATTGGAAATTAATAGAAATCATGAAAAAATTTTACATCACCGCTTTAGCACTTGTTCTGAGTGTTTCCGTTATCGCCCAAACCGAAAGAAGCCTTGAAGAGATTGATCAAAGTAACTCTTGGTTAAAGGTGGGTGCATTGATCGGAGCTCCCTCAGGAGCAGTTTCTGATTACACATCATTTGTATTTGGGTTGGATGTTGCTGCTCAGTTTTTGAGAACAAATAATTTCGGAGTAGGATTAGCCACTGGTTATTCCAAATATTTTGAAAAGTCTGATACTCCGGAATACCAGGGAATGAATGATGGATTCGGCGCAATTCCAGTTGGACTTTTGCTAAGATTCTATCCACAACCAGAAGGCATCTTCGTAGGTACTGATCTGGGATATACCTTCCTTTCCGGAGTAACTTCTGAAAACAAAGGTGGAGGCTATATCCGACCTATGGTAGGATACCACAACTACAACTGGAACGTATTTGCTTACTACAATCACATCTTCAGACCTGAAACGACTATCGACGTTCAGAGCATTGGTCTTGGGGTGACTCGTAATCTAAGATTTAATTAATCCGAATCGATCCAACGATGAAATCCTCCAAAGCATTTGGCTTTTTAGCTTCGGTTCTACTATTCGGACTTGCATTGATTCAACCTCTATCTGCTCAAGATAAAGATCTTGACATCAAGATAGATCTCAGTCCGGAACCTGTTTGGTACGAGCAAACCTGGCTCATTGTAGCCGGGGGAGCAGCAATATTTATCCTAATACTGGTCGCGATTTTGAAGAATAACGGCAAAAAAACAGGGTAAATGTAAGAGTCGGGTTTTCGGATCCGACTCTTTATTTTTTGTATCCAAAATTTGAAAATCTTTTTCGCAGCTGATTTACCGAAAATAATGAGCTACTTCCTTCTGAATTTTTGGCAAAGTTTGATTTTTCAAGCTGCTTCATTTGAAAAAGGATTTAAATCAAATTTACTGGAGTCAAATCAAAAGCCCCGAATTCCTTCAGGGCTTTTGGGTTATTGGATTTCCACATCAAGGGTATTGTCGTCCGGAAGTCGGTCAATCAACTTGTTGTAGGGGTCAATTCCTGCTTTGACAGGTTCGCCTTTGACTCTGAATGTAATCGTCGACTCACCTGGCTTGATTTTATACTTTTTGATGAAAAGTGGATTGACCCTAGTTCTCCCATTTTCATCTTTATCCTCAGCGGCAAAAACTCCGATGTCTATGAAATCGGCCTGATACTGCGCATTTTCCTCTTTTCCGGTTTCATCCGCATAGAGTTTTTGAGATTTTACCTTTAGGGTGATTTCATATTCACCTTCAGTAATTCTTTTAGCCTGCACTTCCTCTGCCTTGTTGTCATATAGCGTGATTTTGTTCCAGGTGTCATTCAGGTAATATTTCAAACTATCGGGTGTGACCGCATCGAGATGGCGATAGAGATCATAGCTGCCTGGAAAAGGTGGAGTTTCCTTTAATCCAAATTCTTCATTGAACGCTCTCAAGGCCGAGTCCATCGCCTCCTGTCCGATCAGATCCTGAAGCCCATAGAGAATCAGGCTTCCTTTGTAATACCATTGATAGGCGCGGTTACAGTTGATGAAGGTGTTTTCTTTTTTGCCTTCATTAGATCTTCCGGAAAGGTAATTGTCCAGTTCCTCTTTGAGAAACCGCTTCATATTGTCCTTGCCGTATCTCCTTTGTGTTAAAATTAGCGCGGAATATTCAGCCAGGGCTTCCGAAATCAAATTGGATCCTCGGGTATAATTAGGGGTAATCTGATGTCCCCACCACTGGTGCGCCAACTCATGGGCGGTCACGTAATAGACATAGTCAAAGTCATCCGGATCTTTGAAATCTGCTACCCATCCAAAGCTTTCGGCGAATGGAACGGTGTTGGGAAATGACTGTGCAAAGGTGGAATACCTGGGGAATTCCAGTAATCTCATTTGGCGAAATTGGAAATC
>DATIAI010000366.1:0-3205 GCA_035458065.1 Algoriphagus sp.
GAGGATGATTCCACCGGTTCGGACTTTATCAATGACAAGGTCAAAATATTCAGAATAATAGAACTTATCTGCGTCGATAAACACAAGGTCGAAAGGACCTTCAAGTGTAGGGATTATCTTACGGGCATTGCCCAATCGATAGTCGATTTGGCTTGCGAGACCGCTTTCTTCGAAAAATCCCCTGACCATAGTTTCCAGTTCGTCATTGATGTCTAAAGTGATCAGTTTTCCGTCAGGCTTTAATCCTCTGGCTAAGCAAATTCCTGAATACCCGGTGTAGGTTCCAATCTCAAGAATGGTTTTTGGCTGAAGCATTTTGGAAAAAAGCTCCAACATTTTTCCCTGCAGGTGCCCGGAAATCATGCGAGGCATCAGGACTTTGGCTTGAGTTTCCCTCACGATTTTTTTCAAAAGCGCATCTTCCGGACTGGTGATGGATTCACAATAAGCCAAAAGAGCCGGATCAAATAATTCCATGAGTTAATTGGGAGTGTAAATAAGGTAACTGAGCTGCTCGGGATTGAAGATTTCTTGCGCAATTTCCTGAATTTCCTCAGCTGTGGTTGATCTGATTTTATCAAAGATTTTGTCCAAAGGGTCAATTTTCCCATGATCGATCAGGCTTTTGCCATATACAAGCATCAGCGCTGCGTAATTTTCCTCAGCCATGGCCATTTGTCCTATTGCCTGTTCTTTAGCCATATGCAGTTGGACGCTTCCGAGCTTTTTGGATCGGAGTTTTTCCAATTCCCGATGGACAATAGTCAGGGATTTTTTCAGGGTTTTTTCTTCCGTACCAAAATAAATCCCAAAGAAACCGGTGTCTGAAAAAGTCTGATAACTGGATTCAATGCTATAAACGTACCCGTAATTTTCCCGCAGGGAAAAATTCAGTTTGCTGTTCATACTCGGCCCGCCAAGAATATTATTGAGGAGGTAGAGCTTGAAGCGGTTTTTGTCGTGGAGGGAATAGGCTGGCCTTCCAATAGCGCAAAGGGATTGTGTGACGTCTCGTTGGACGGTTTTTCGTTTGGGCTTGTAGTCGTGAAAACCGTTTCTGACATACAGCGTGTGCTTTGCCTGGATTTGGCTGAGTGGACCTTCAATTGCTTTTAGTGCCTTTTCGAAAGTAATATTTCCAACAACTGAAAAAACTATCTCCGAGGTGTCGAGTCTTGTGGAAATGAAGTCAAAGAAATCCTGCTGGGTGAATCTTGAAACAGTCTCTTCGGTGCCAAGGATATTTCTTCCCAAGGCATGATTTTCAAAGACCAGTTCATCCAATTCATCCTGAATCGAGTCGTCAGGAGAGTCGCGGTACATCGCCATTTCCTCCAAAATTACCTGACGCTCTTTTTCAATTTGTTTGCTTGGAAATGTACTGTTGAAAGTGATGTCGAAAAGCAATTCGGCAGCTTTCGGGTAGTGGTCTTTTAGAATTGATGCGTAAAAGCACACTTTTTCCTTGGTCGTATAAGCATTCAACTCACCACCCAAAGACTCCAGGCGGTTAATGATGTGAAATGTTTTTCGCTTATGGGTTCCTTTGAATGCCATATGTTCCCAAAAATGAGCGAGGCCTTCCAATTCTTTGTCTTCATCCCGACTGCCGATATTTAAAACAAATCCACAGTGTACTACCCGCGTATGGGTGACTTGCTGATGGACTATACGGATGCCGTTTGATAGTTCTTTTATATTTAGCTGCATGCTTCTGATCTCCTCTTCGGAAAATACGAATAAATGCTAAAACTGTATTGTTTAGAATTTAATTCAGGGAAAGGACTGAATTGTTAACTTCAGGCCGAAATTGGTTTACATGAAATCGTGCATTACTCAAGCGTCGCATCTAAAGTTGTTTATGGACTTTGCGAGATTCTCCCGAAACAAGTTCGGGACACGCTATGTGGCCTTTCAAAAACATAAATTAGCGCATGAAATATAACCCACTGCCCAAAGAACTTTATATCCGCAACCGGGCAAAATTTGCTGCGAAAATGGCTAAAAATTCGGTTGCTGTTTTCAATTCCAACGACATTATGCCAACCAATGCAGACGGCACGATGAAATTCCGCCAAAACAATGATTTATTTTATCTGTGTGGCATAGATCAGGAAGAAAGCATTTTGTTGATCGCTCCTGATTGTCCGAATCCTGCCATGAGAGAGGTGCTTTTTCTCCGGGAAACCAACGAGCTCATCGCTGTGTGGGAAGGACATAAATACACCAAAGAGGAAGCTGAGGTTGCTTCCGGAATTAAAAATATCCAATGGCTTTCTTCTTTTGACCAAGTGTTGAATACCGTCGTTTCCCTATCGGAGCGGATCTATCTCAACACCAACGAGCACCTTCGTGCCGGTGTGGTAGTTGAAACCCGGGATTCACGGTTTATCAAATCCTGTAAGGAAAAATATCCTCTGCATGCCTTTGACCGTGCAGCCCCGATCATGCACGAGCTGCGTGGAATAAAGGAAAAAGAGGAAATCGATCAGTTGCAGATCGCCTGCGATATCACTGAGAAGGGTTTTCGTAGGATATTATCTTTTGTCAAGCCAGGGGTGACTGAGTATGAAATCGAGGCGGAGTTTATCCATGAGTTTATCAGAAACCGAAGCAAAGGATTTGCCTATGAACCGATCATAGCTTCCGGAGCATCGGCCTGCGTGCTTCATTACATTGAAAACAACAAAGCCTGCAAAGCCGGAGAGTTACTCTTGCTGGATGTGGGGGCGGAATATGGCAACTATAATGCAGACATGACTCGCACGATCCCGGTCAGTGGTCGCTTCACTCATAGACAGCGGGCGGTCTATGATGCAGTGCTTCGCGTGCATCGGGAAGCTGCCAATATTCTCAGACCGGGTACCAATATTCAAGATTACCACAAGGAAGTCGGCTTGATCATGCAGTCTGAGTTGTTGGGTTTAGGCTTGATCGATCAGACCGATATTCAGAATCAGGATCCAAACTGGCCTGCTTTCAAAAAGTACTTTATGCATGGAACATCTCATCATCTGGGATTGGATGTGCATGATGTAGGAACTATGCATAATCCGATCACACCGGGAATGGTGTTTACCATAGAGCCGGGGATTTACATACCTGAAGAAGGATTTGGAATTCGATTGGAAAACAACATTGTGATTCAGGAAAACGGATATTTCGACCTGATGCGCAATATTCCGATCGAGGCTGAAGAGATAGA
>DATIAI010000367.1:0-5002 GCA_035458065.1 Algoriphagus sp.
GTAATCAGGGATTATCAGGAATATCTTGAAAAGAACCTGATTGAATCACTTAAAAGTAAATACCCGATCCAGATCAATTCTCAGGTAAAAGAGGAAGCTTTTCTGGCACTCAATCAATAATAAAGTCAAGATCCCCGGCTAGGGGAGAAAAAGATTACCAAAATCCATGAAATTTCTAAATCGACTTATTCTCAGCCTTTTTGGAGCGATGGCTCTGAGTCCGAATTTTGCTCAGGAAGCCCCGCCTACCGGACAAGTCTTGGATAAAATTGTCGCTAAAGTGGACAACAATATTGTCCTGGAGTCAGATGTGCAGCAAACCTACATTGAAGCTTTGGCACAGGCTCAACAAGGAATCGAAGCGCCTACTCGCTGTGATGTTTTTGAAAGTCTCATGATCAACAAACTGATGGTTGCCAAAGCCGAAATTGATTCGGTTATGGTCACTGATGCCGAAGTGATGTTGCAAGCAGACAACAGATTCAACGCAGTAATGCAGCAATTTGGAGGAGATGAGAGCACTCTGGTTCAAGTGTATGGAAAAACTGCAGAGCAGCTCAAAGCAGAACTTGAGGATGTAATCCGTGAGCAGATGATCGTCTCCAAAATGAGAGCAAAAATCACGGAGGGTCTGACGGTTTCTCCGGCTGATGTGAGAACTTTTTTCAATAGCATCCCGGTGGATTCACTTCCATTGTTCACTTCCGAAGCTACTGTCGGGCAAATCGTCAAAAAACCCGTGGTCAATTCTAAGGTAAGAGATGAAATTATCGCCCAGCTCCGTCAGTTTAAACAGGATATTTTGGATGGAAAAGCTGATTTTGCAGACTTAGCCAAGCAATATTCCGAAGACCCTGGCTCCGGAGCTCAAGGTGGTGATTTGGGATTTTTCCGCAGAGGTGAATTGGCACCGGAATATGAATCAACTTCCCTGGGATTGAGACCCGGAGAAATCAGTGATCCTGTGGAAACCCAATTTGGATTTCACATGATCCAACTCCTAGAAATCAAAGGAAGCACATTCAATACCCGTCACATTCTTCGAATACCAAAGGCTACCGAAGAAGACATTTTAAAAGCAGAGCAGTATTTGGATAGTCTTAAAAAAGAAATCGAGTCAGGAAGAATCGACTTTGCAAAAGCAGCAAAGGAATATTCCGAGGACCGAAGTACCTCTGATAATGGAGGATTTTTTACTGATCCAGCCACTAATTCCAATCGTCTTTCGCTGAGAACTTTGGAGGATCCCGTGCTCTACTTCACTATTGATACGATGGCTGTAGGAAATATTACCAAGCCGATCCGCTTTGAAGATCCCAGAGAAGGCACCAAAGTGAGAATCTTGTACTACCATGCAAAATATCCTGCTCACCGGGCCAATTTGAATGATGACTACGAAAAAATGAAAGCAGCTGCGCTCCGTAGAAAAGAAGATGACATCCTTAGTAAATGGTTTATTACCGCCAAAGAGGATGTGTTTATCGACATTGATCCGGCCTATGACCGATGCAAAGTACTAGAGGAAAAATAATTACTTGAATATTCTCAATTTAGCAATTGCCAAATATTCTATTCTCCTTATAAAAAAATGCCCCGGCTTTGAATCGGGGCATTTTGCCTTATTTTTTACCAAACAAGGCTTTTATTCCTAATCCTATCTGCCGGAATCCATCTTTCAATAAACCTTTGGATTCCTGGATTTTTGGCTCCAGTTCTTCCTTTTTTTCCTTGAATTCCCGTTCGAGCATTTCCTTACCCTTTCGAAGCTCTTCTTCCAGGGTGGTTTTGTTGTCTTTTAGGTCCTTGATCTTTTGCTCGATTTCCTCCTTTACATCAGCACCTGCTTCGGCTCCTTTCTGAATAAGCTCCTCAATTTTGTTTCCTATTTCCTGAAGAACATCTTCGATATCTTGGGTTGTTGATTTTTTATTTTCCATGGCTAAAAGTAAACTGTTGGATAATCAAGTTAGGAGAAAAACTTGAAAACCAGAGACATTCCGGAAAAATCAACCCTCGATTGGCTCCCCTGATTGAGTCTGCTTTTCAAACAGATCAGCATATACTCCTTTTTGATTCATCAAAGATTCATGATCACCCCGCTCGATGATTTTACCATCATCCAGCACAATGATATGGTCTGCCAACTTGGCTGAGGAAACTCTATGGGAAATGATGACTGAAGTTCGGTTTTCCATTATTCTTTTGAGTGCAGTCAAAATAGAATTCTCCGTTTTGGTATCTACTGCTGAAAGGCAATCATCCAAAATCAGGATTTTCGGCTCTTTTGCAATTGCCCTTGCTATGGAAACCCGTTGCTTTTGGCCACCTGAAAGTGTGATGCCCCGTTCTCCGAGCATCGTTTCAAAGCCCTTTGGAAAATCAATGATGTTCTGGTAAACATCCGCGTCCTTTGCCGCCCGCTCAATGGAAGGCTGGTCAGCATGGTCCAATCCAAAGGCTATATTATTGGATATGGTGTCAGAAAACAGGAACACATCCTGAGGCACAAATCCAATTTGTCTTCTCAATCCAGAAATATTATACCGTCGAATGTCTTTTCCATCAATCAGAATTTCCCCTGAAGAAGGATCATACATCCGCATAAGTAGGTTGGCAATAGTTGATTTTCCCGAACCGGTAGTCCCGATAATTCCCAAAGTCTGGCCAGCTTTGATTTCAAAAGAAACTTGATCAAGTGCTTTGATTCCCGATTCAGGATAAACAAAAGTTAGATTTTTTACCTGAATTTCCCCTTGGATGTCAGCTTCCAGGTTTTCCGTACTGACCAAATCGTTTTGAATATCAAGAAACTCATTGATTCTGGTTTGGGAGGCAGCTGCCCTCTGCACGATACTGGTGACCCAGCCGAGTGATGTTACAGGCCACGTCAGAATATTGACATATAATATAAACTCAGCGATCACCCCATATCCAATCTCCCCGTCTATCACCATGATACCCCCAACATAGACTGTGATGATAGTGGAAATCCCCACCAAGGCCATAATCAGAGGGAAAAACAAGGCATTCACCCGAGTCAATTCGATGGATTTGTGCTTGTATTCCTCACTTGCAATAGTAAATTCTCTGGCAGAATCCTCTTCGCGAACAAATGCTTTTAAAACCCGAATTCCGGAAAATGCTTCCTGGACAAAAGTGCTCAGCTCGGATAGGCTCCGTTGGATTTTCTCCGAGCGCTCATTGATCATGTTGTTTACAAAATAAATGCTCACTGACAAGATCGGCAGCGGCAAAAGAGAATAAAGCGTCAATTCAGGATTGACAGATATCATGTAAAAAATCACCAAAGGAAAGAGAATCAAAAGGTTGAGCCCGTACATAATCGCGGGACCCAAGTACATTCTCACCCGGCTCACATCTTCCGTGATTCTTGCCATGAGATCACCGGTGCTGTTTTTTCTGTAAAAGCTCAGGGGAAGATTCTGATAATGCTCAAAAATCTCATTCTTCATATCATACTCCACTTTGCGCGACATGATGATAAGAGTCTGCCGGATGAGGAAAAGGAAAAATCCCCTCAACAAGGCCATTACCAAGATCAGTATCCCGAAAATAAATACGTATTGTAAAAAATTTTCGCGGGCGATCTCACCCATTCCACCCTGCATTAATGGCCTGTAAAGCGAAAAACTCTCAACCACATAATCTATGGCGATTCTCACTAGTTGCGCAGGTATAATTACGAAGATGTTAGAGATCACAGTAAATAGTATCCCCAACAGTATTAACCCCTTGTATTTATATAAATACTTATTGATTCTCCAAAGCGGCTTCACCAAATAAAAACTTTAAAATTGAAGATTAACTTACAGAAACTACTGATGCAATTCCTTTGTTGGCTGATAAAAGTATTTAATTTTGTATCAGCCTTTTTACCAAGGCAACAACCCAAATATAACATATTCTAAAAAGCTAAGTTCACATGTTAGAGATTAATGCAACCGAAACGGTGCGGGAAGGATCCATATTTGGACAAATCAGCACCATGGACCATGAGCAACTCGTGGTATGTCATGACCAAGCCACCGGCCTCAAAGCGCTGATTGCCATTCATAATACAGTACTCGGACCTGCTTTGGGCGGTACCCGCATGTGGCCTTATGCTTCTGAAGAAGAAGCCATCACTGATGTATTGAGACTTTCCCGTGGAATGACTTTCAAAAATTCCCTTGCCGGACTTAATCTAGGCGGAGGAAAAGCTGTTATCATCGGTGATCCAAAATTGAAGAATGAAGCTTTCATGAGAAGGTTTGGAAGATTCGTAGAAAGCTTGGGCGGACGCTATGTGACTGCAGAAGATGTAAACATGAAGACATCCGACATGGAGTATATTTCCATGGAAACACGACATGTGACCGGACTTCCTAAAATTAAGGGAGGAGCTGGCGATCCATCCCCCGTCACTGCTTTCGGAGTGTACATGGGAATGAAAGCTGCCGCAAAGAAAGCTTTTGGTTCAGACTCATTGACCGGAAAGAAAATCGGTGTCCAAGGTGTAGGACAGGTTGGAAAATACCTGATCGATTACCTGGTAAAAGAAGGTGCAGAGCTAATGATTACCGACATTTTCGAAAATAAACTCAGGGAAATCGCCAATGCTACTGGTGCTACTGTGGTAGATCCGAATGTGATCTATGACTTGCCAATGGACATTTATGCTCCATGTGCCCTTGGTGCTACGATCAATGATCAGACCATAGACCGTCTAAAGTGTGCCGTTGTTGCCGGAGGTGCCAACAATCAACTGAAAGATGAAGCCAAACATGGCAAAATCCTTTTGGGGAAAGGCATCATTTACGCACCAGACTTTCTGATAAATGCGGGTGGAGTGATCAATGTGGGGGCAGAATACTATGGCGATTACCATGAGGAGACTGTTTTTGCCCAGACCGAAAAAATTTACGATACCTGCCTGAGCATTCTGGATAAATCCGAAAAAGAAAATATTCCGGCTCAGCAGGCTGCTATCGAGGCTGCAAAA
>DATIAI010000368.1:0-4268 GCA_035458065.1 Algoriphagus sp.
ATGTCATCCCTTGCGCTGATGATTGGAAATGACGTCTTCAAAACCGCCATTGCCGTTGCGCCTGTGACGACTTGGAGATATTATGACACGATCTACACGGAGCGTTTTCTTCAGACCCCGCAACTCAATCCTGCAGGATACGACGACAATAGTCCGATCTCACATGTGAATAAACTAAAAGGTAACTTCCTCCTCATCCACGGAACTGGCGATGACAATGTCCACTTTCAAAACTCAGTGGATTTGGTCAATGCCCTGATTACCGCGGATAAGCAATTCGAGACCTTCTATTATCCAAATAGAAACCATGGAATCTATGGTGGAAATACCACTTGGCATCTCTATACTCAGATGACTGATTTCTTGAAGAGAAAGCTGTAAAAAAGAATATTCACCAAACAAAAAACCGCAGGATAAAAATTCTGCGGTTTTTTTGTAGCATAAATTCTCCGTTAACCGTCTCGGCATCAAACACTTTTACAACCAAATTTTACCGATATGCAAAGCACTTGGAGAATTTTTACAGCCCTGTTTTTATCGATTTCACTTTTCGCCTGCAGCGATGATGATTCCATCAATCCTGAAAACTTGTTGGGTGAAGTTGGATTTGAAGGAACTTTGCCTGATGGAAGCACCTTCGGGACGACAAATATCCGTTCTGGGAACGGAAGCGGGAGTTCAGGGGTAAATGGAAAATATGAAGGAAGGCATATTTTGAGTATCCGAACTTTTGATCACAAATGGTCTTTAAGTTTAGAAACCCCATCCAAACCATTACCTGATGATACGCCTAGAGGAGAAAATGTCCCTTTCCAGGAAATAGTGGACTTATTTAACACTCACTATCCTTATGAAGACTTGTTGGAAGTTTTTTTAGCCGAAAAATCAAAAGCAGATTCAGATCCCACGTATACCAGTTTCAACCAGTTTAGAATTCAATTGGCAAATCAAGAAAAGTATTATGCCTACTTATCGGAGTACTTTTTTCCATCTAGAGGAGGAATCATTCGTGTATTGGAAGTAGAACAAGGAACAGTAAAAAACAATGAAGGTGATGACGTGCGAAAGATCGAAGTACTTTTGGAGTTTGATCTTCCCATGAAAGCTTCAGATTCAAGTGTTGAAGTTCAGGAAGGCAATCTGAAAGGCACTGGGAGGTTCAGATACAGGGAGGATTTTTATCAGGGGGAACTTGATCAAGACATTTAGGATAGTTGGACTTCAAAAGTTTTCTTCCTCCTAAAAGGACAAACATTTGGAGTTGAATTATTAGTAGAGCATTTTTATATGGAACTTTAACTAAATTCGTTTTTGGATTAAATGATTTAAAATCAATGATATGAAGCCAAAATTTTTGAGAAACATTTTCTTTACTCTACTGGGCCTTATGCTTTTTTCTTGTGAACCTGGTGAGGATTTTCTCGCGGAGGAGGAAATTGCCCTCGGCACTTCGTTGGTTGGATTTGAAGGTCGTTTGCCCAATAATTTGACATTTGGGACCGCCATTAAAGCTTCCAATCATATGATGTCAGCAATGAATCTTGTGCAAAAAATGGAAGGAACTCATGTTTTGACAATAATTGATTCGAAGTCAGGATGGGAATTACATGTTTCCTTCCCGGTGCGGGTAATGCCGGAATTTCCGGCCTTCAATGAACTTCAAAGCCACTCGGAGTATTTGGGCCATTTCAAGAAAGGCTATTCCTACGAAATGATTTTGGAAATTTTAGAGAGCGAAATGGCAAAGGCTCTGGCTGACCCCACTCACAGCTCCATCGGGGATTTTTCTATTCGTGTGAAGCAAAACAATGACGAACGATACATCCATAATTTTCACGACCCGGTCGAATCGGGAATGCTTCAAGTCTTGCGTGTCGAAGAAGGAATGGAATCTTCTGATTCAGGTGTACAAACCAGGAAGATAGAAGTGGAATTTGGGTTCGATGTGAATATGAGTGCAGCCTATCTGGAAACTCAGCCTCAAACCGGCAAGTTGAAAGGCAAAGGAATAATGAAATTTTCAGAAGCTGTCTTTGAAGAATAAAAGTACCCTAGATTTTTTAAGCGATCTTAATCTGATCCAGATAAAACTTCATCCGACTGTGATCCCGTTGTAAAAAATCGATCTTGTCGATCTTGTCCAGTTTGTGATTGTAAAAAACCTCTACATATTCATCTTCCAGCAAATACAGATTGATCTTGTGCCGATAATACCGAATGCCCACCACAAAAGTACCCTCGATGTAAAGGGTCTTGATCTTTTGGTGCAAAGGCAAACTATGGAAATCTTCCCGGCTCATCTGATATTCTTTTTTTGAAAGCCTGAATTTAAAGAAAATGGGTTGGAATTGGGGACTAATAAAATAGAATGGGCCCGAGTTGGTTTATTTTTTCTAAGAAATTCAAAAATGGCTTTTCAAAAAAGTTGGTTTCCTGAGTAGGGGAACGTAAAATTGGCAAACCAACTCTAAGCTGCCTTGAATCGCAACCCCCGATTTTTACCTGTTCTATCTTTGCTATTAATTGTAGGATTGGCTTTTAGCGCAGGTTGCAAATCCAAAAAGGTTTCTAAAGAATCTCCTGCTTTCACCGTTATTGAAACAGCCAAAACCTATCGGGGTACCCCCTATAAATATGGAGGGACCACGCGCTCAGGCATTGATTGCTCAGCTTTGGTTTTTCATTCCTTTTATTCTATTGGAGTGAATCTTCCCAGGAGATCAGAGGATCAGAGTAAGTTGGGTCAAAAAGTAAATATCAATCAAGTGCAGCCGGGCGACTTGTTGTTTTTTGCCACTGGGAAAAAGAAAAATCAGGTGACTCATTCGGGCATCGTGACCGAAACTGCAAAAGGTGATATTCGTTTTATCCACTCTTCTACCTCCCTGGGGGTAACGGAAGATTTTCTGAGCAATCGGTATTGGACCAACGCATTTTTATTTGCGAAGCGGATTTTGGAGGATTAGAATTTAGGTAAAAATGGTTTTAAAGTAACCTCGCTAGGAATTAAGAAACCCTGCAAGGATTTATTTTCCAAATATCCTTTGGGATTAGGCTTTTCTGCTTAATTTTGCGCTCGAATTAAAAAAGCGTAATCCTTTTTACATTTCAAGCAACAAATGGCAAATATTGGAAAGATAACACAGGTAATCGGCCCGGTTGTGGACGTTTCCTTTGAAGGCGGAAAACTGCCAAACATCCTTGACGCGCTGGAAGTAACCAAAGAAGACGGCCAAGTGGTCGTAATGGAGGTTCAACAGCACTTGGGCGAAGATAGAGTACGTACTATTGCGATGGATGCTTCCGAAGGGATGGTTCGTGGCATGGAAGTAAGAGACTTGGGTCAGCCTATCTCTGTGCCTACCGGCGAAGCGATCAAGGGTCGTCTTTTCAATGTGGTAGGTCAAGCAATCGATGGTCTTCCGCAGGTTCCTGCAGGCAAGAGACTTCCGATTCACAGATCTGCTCCTAAGTTTGAAGATCTTTCTACTTCTACTGAAGTACTTTATACCGGTATCAAAGTAATCGACTTGATCGAGCCTTATGCAAAAGGCGGTAAAATCGGTCTTTTCGGTGGTGCCGGTGTGGGTAAGACCGTATTGATCCAAGAATTGATCAACAATATCGCCAAGGCATATTCAGGTTTGTCTGTATTTGCCGGTGTAGGTGAAAGAACCCGTGAGGGAAATGACCTTTTGAGAGAAATGATCGAGTCTGGCATCGTGACTTACGGTGAAGACTTTATCCATAGCCTGGAAACTGAAGGTGGTTGGGATCTGTCTAAAGTAGATCTTAAGAAACTGGAAGATTCCAAAGCAACCTTCGTCTTTGGACAAATGAATGAGCCTCCGGGAGCACGTGCCCGAGTTGCTTTGACAGGATTGACACTTGCTGAGTATTATAGAGACGGTGACGGTACAGGTCAGGGACGTGATATCCTTTTCTTTATTGATAACATTTTCCGATTCACTCAGGCAGGTTCTGAAGTGTCCGCACTTTTAGGACGTATGCCATCTGCAGTAGGTTACCAGCCAACTTTGGCTACCGAAATGGGTACCATGCAGGAGCGAATCACGTCAACCAAAAACGGTTCCATCACTTCCGTACAGGCTGTTTACGTGCCTGCGGATGACTTGACTGACCCGGCTCCGGCGACGACTTTTGCTCACTTGGATGCTACCACGGTATTGTCAAGAAAGATTGCCGAATTGGGTATCTACCCAGCGGTGGATCCATTGGACTCTACTTCCCGAATCCTTTCTCCGGAT
>DATIAI010000369.1:0-5573 GCA_035458065.1 Algoriphagus sp.
AGTGCTACCGCCCCTTTTTCTTTGGCCAAAAGCAATTCCTCAGCCGCAGATCTGATGAAAGGACTGTCGTGCCTTCCAAATTCACAGGTAGCGGTCACCCAAAGGGCCAATTGCTCCTGTTTTGCCCAATCTGTAAGATCAGAAACCCTAAAAATCTCTTCCGCGGTAAGGGTGGTCTCATTTCCGTGTCCGACAAAGTTTAGGATCAAAGTACCCTCATCGAGTGTTTTTTGAAGTGCAGATTTTACCTGAGGAGAACTCTGACTTGTTCCGGATTTTTCCTGCTCAAACTTGTCCAGATAAAGCTTATTCTGTAAAAATTCGGGATGATTTTCAGCCAAATAACGGCCGTGGCTTTCTGAATCTCTTATGTGGATGTTGTTGTCGGCATCGTCCGCCAAAAAGGTGACAGTGGAAGATTTTGGAGTGCGGATAGGATGGGTTTCATATCGTATGATTTTTTCAACCATTTCATTTGCCTCTGCAAAGTTGATCGCAGGAAGTCTGCCAATTCCGATCTGAAGGAGTTCATCACCTTCCCGAGCCTCTTCCCATTCGCCCTGACCAAAATCTATCAATCCCAAATAATCATCAGAACTGAAAGTAGTCAGAGGATTGAGGCTTTCCCGGCTGCTGTAGATGGGTACCAGATTTGGCCTTCCTCCCAATTTGCCTTTGTAATCAAATGTGCCTTTGCCAAGAATCAGAACATTTTTCAGTTTCTTTTCAGCGTGAAAAAGGAATGCGATAAAATTCCGGATTGAAGTGAGGTCAGGATTTCCATATCCAAACGCTTGGTAGATTTCATCAGTGGTGACTACCAAAGTTTCGATGCCCATTTGGCTCTTATGATTCCGAAGTTTATTTGCGGAGGAAAGCAATTCCGGAGAGGTGATTATCAGAAATTCGGGTGTGGTGGTTAAGCTTCTCAGACCAAGCGAAGCTGCCTTAAACTGCTTGATTTCTGGAGTTTTTTCAGGAGAAAAGATAAGCCATTTCCTGCCTGAGGCACTTATTCCTGTAGATGAATTGATTTCTTGGGGATTGAAAAAATCACTGATTTCCCAGGTTTTAAGATTTGGGAGTAAAGCGATTTTCCCATCGACATTAGACTCAAAAATTCCTTCATCTAGAATTGAGTTTTCAAATGGAACGCCCAAGACGAAATAATTCAAATGTCCTGCAGATTCTGATCCTGTTCCCTGAAAAGTAAACCTAAGTTGCGAAATGGAATTTCCGGGATTGATTTCCCAGTTGAAATTTTCCTCCCTGCCTTTAATCCCATAAGTGGAATTTGGAATCGGATTGAAAGATACTTCCCCAAGGAGTTCATTTCCGGTTAGGACTCGCATGGTCGAGGTGGTAAATGATTGAGCCATCAGTTTTCCCTGAAGAATCCATGGTGAATCAGACTCAGTTTGCAGATTCAAATTGATATTCAGGCTTTGACTTTGCCGGATAGGAACCGAATACCATTCTCGGCCGGAGTTGATAATATTGTTTTTTTCTTCTTTGAAGCTTGTGAAACTGTACCAAATTTGATCTGGATTGGCAGTTTCCGGGTCGGCTGCTTTCTCCGTTATTCGAAGAGGGTTTTCTTTTTTTCCGATCAGGAAACTCAAAGAATCTGAAAAAAGATGATGGGAATAGCTTAGCTCCTTTGTCGAAAAAGTAACTGCGTTTGGGCCAGAAAGAAAGAAGTAAAGGTTTCCGGCGCTTTCCAAAGCCGGAATTTCCTGAAGCTCCAATTGCTCGGGATTGAGTTTTTGCGGTAGCATCCCCGGAAAACCAAAAACACTTATTTCGGAGAGTCTGTTGAAACCCAGTTTAGCTGCTTGGTCAGCGGAGATTTTGTAAACGCCCTGTTCTTTGATTTTGAACTGAAAAAATTGAGCTTGAGTCTGAGGGAACTCAGCAAAAAGGCCTAAAACCAGCAAAAAAGCCCATAGCGTAATTTTTCCCCTCATTCACTTCCTATTGCATTTTCGATCACAGACAATCCAATATACGCTAAAATCACCAACGGGATACCTGCCAATTGCAGCCATGCAAAAAATGCCAAACTCATCAAAATGAGAACATATCTGAACCGGTTTTTTGAAAAGGCAAAGCTTTTGAATTTCAATGCGATCAGAGGGATTTCTGACACCAAAAGGATCGCCAAAATCCAGGCGATTAGGATTAAGACAATCGGTAGAGATAGCCACTCACCGAGAATTGGCCAGTGGACTGCCAAATAGGGAAGAGTACTCAGGAATAGCGCACTTGCAGGAGTTGGGAGACCTATAAAGCGTTCACTTTGCCTGGTGTCCAGGTTGAATTTGGCAAGTCGATAAGCCGAAAGCATTGGGACAATCAAGGTCAAATAGGGGAGGTAAGAACCTGGACTGACCGAATCTTTTGTCATCATGAAAAGAATCAGCCCGGGCAAAACCCCAAACGAAACCACATCAGCCAGCGAATCCAATTCCTTGCCCATGTCACTTTGAACCTTGAGCAGTCTGGCCACAAAACCGTCCAGAAAATCAAATCCAGCGGCAATCAGAACAAAATATGCCCCGGTCAAAATCTGACCATCAAGTACCCAGATGATTCCGATCACTCCAAAAAGGAGATTTAAGAGCGTCAATAAGTTTGGTATTTGCGCCTTGATTTTCAATGGACTGCTCTTTCTCCCACAAAGGGATTGTAAACTTTTTCAAAACCAATCTTGGTCTCAGGACCATGTCCCGGATAAATGACAGTGTTTGCCGGAAGGGTGAAAAGTTGGGATTTAATTCTCTCCAAAAGCAAATCATGATTGCCTCCGGGCAAGTCAGTTCTTCCGATACTTCCTCTAAAAAGTGTATCTCCAGCAATGCATTGGCCACTGCTTTCATGATAAAAAACTACATGTCCCGGTGCATGTCCCGGTACAAAAAGAACCCTCAAGGATTCAGTTCCTACTTTGAACTCCTGACCCTCTTCCAGAAAATGATCTGCTTCTGCTGATTCATAGCCTTGAAATCCGTAATTGGGTGCATAGACTTCGACTGATTTCAGCACAGAAATTTCCTTTGCGTGAATCCAAAGCGGTATTCCAAAGCGTTTTTTAGCCCAGGCATTCCCAAGAACATGATCGATATGGCAATGCGTGTTGAGAAGATGAAGTACTTTCAGTCCATTTGAAACCACAAAATCTTCGAGCTCTTTTCGCTCTAAGGCATTGTGACATCCCGGATCAATCAGCGCAGCAGTGCCCTGATCATCGTAGACTAGGTAGGTGTTTTCCTGAAATGGATTGAAGGTGAATGACTTGATGTGGAGCATTTGAAAAGTATGCAAGATCTCAGCAAAGTAATGAATTATGCCTTTAATTTGGGATATGGAAATTGATTTTTTGATCATAGGACAAGGTTTGGCAGGCACTGCACTTGCATATCGGTTGGAGCAGGCTGGACAAAAAATTGTGCTCATCGATCAGCCTGAAGCCAACAAAAGCAGTCGTGTTGCTGCGGGTCTTTATAATCCAGTCACTGGTCGTAAAATGGTCAAATCTTGGCTGGCAGAGCATTTGTTTCCTGTAATAGAACCCTTTTATGAAGAGCTGGAAAAGGCAAGTGGGAGGCAGTTTTTGACTCGGAAAAAGATCTATCGACCTTTCCTATCGATCGAGGAACAAAATGAATGGATGGGACACTCGAGTGATCCCTCGATAGGAATGTTTATTGAAAAAATTTTCACAGAAAGCCAATACCCAGAAATGCGAGACCCGTTTGGGGGAGTTTTGCTCAAAATGTCTGGCTGGCTGAATATCAATGAATATTTGGACGGCATGACCGGATACTTTGGTGATAAGCTTTTTCAGAAAAAATTTGAAGAAAATTTACTTGAAAAAAGGGCTGATGGATGGAAATACGGAGATATTTCCACAAAAAATCTCATCTTTTGCAATGGTTTGGAAGCCTTGAAAAGTCGGTTCTTCAACTATTTGCCATTCGCTCCGGTTAAGGGAGAAATCCTGGAAGTTGAACAGGACTTTGATCCGGATTTCATAGCAAACAGAGGAGTCTTTAGGGTTCAGCTGAGTAAAGGTGTTTATCGCGTCGGGTCTACTTATACTTGGCATGATTTGGATATTGGGCCGACAGATTCTGCCAAGAAGGAGATTTTGGACAAACTTCAGGACTTAGTCAGAGTACCGGTCAGTTCAGTGATAAGTCATAGAACTGGGATTCGCCCGGCAACCAAGGATCGAAAACCCTTTCTTGGCAAACATCCAATAGAAGATAGCGTTTACATATTCAATGGTTTTGGGGCTAAAGGTGTTTCGTTGATTCCTTATTTTAGTACGATGATGACCGAATATCTGATAAAATCCCAGCCTATTATTGCTGAGGTGGATATAGCTCGGTATTTTAAGTATATTTAAAACTTATCAATTCTGATCCGAATGCGATATACAGTCTTTAGACTTTTGATTTTCGTTCTTTTTCTGGTGGGGTCAACCGGTTCTTGGGCACAATTTGACCAGGAACGATTTGGGAAGAACCGAGTGCAGCACAAAGAACTCGAATGGTATTTTTATTCGTCCAACAATTTTGAGGTCTATTACTATGACCGGGGTGGACCAAATGCCAAAATGGCCATAGATTATCTGGAAGGTGAATTTGACAAATTGACCCAGATGATCGGGTATGTGGCCTACACTAAGCCGAAGATTTACATTTACAATTCTCCTGAGGAAGGACTTCAAAGTAACCTGAATCTTAATGTTCAGGAATACTCTGAGGACGGTCAGACCAAGTTTACCCGGTTGATTGCAGAAGTTTCCTATAAAGGCAGAATTGATCAGTTTAAAGAGGATATCATTTTTGCTACCGCAAAAGTCATCATTCGCGAAATGCTTTATGGAGCATCGGTAGCGGATGCTTTTCAGGCCAATCTGATCAATGATTTTCCGGAATGGTATATCAATGGAGCAGCGCTTTACCTTGCTAAAGGTTGGGGCCGGGAGATGGATGATTTTATGCGGCAGTACCTGAAGGAAAATAACAATCCAAAAATCCTAAATCTGACAGGGATAGAAGCCGGACTTGTCGGGCAATCCATTTGGAACTATATCGCTGAGAAATACGGGCGTCGCTATGTCTCCAGTATTCTGAATCTTTCCAGGATTAACAGGAATGAAGAAAACAGTATTGCAAATACTATTGGAGTAAGTTCAAGAGCATTTTTTGAAGACTGGAAAAGCTATTATTTAAAAGTAAATGAGCCCGTTTATTCTTCATTCAAAAATGTAAATCCAGAATCATCCATTGCCAAAACTTCCTCCCGGGTAGATGGGGCTATCAGCGATATCAAATTTAGTCCGGATGGGCTTTTGCTAGGATATGTCCTCAATAATGCGGGAAAATATAAAGTTATTGTCCGGGATCTGTCAAGTGGTTCGGAGCAGACTGTTTTTCAGGGTGGTGCCAGCTATGATGAGTTGACGCCAAATCTTTATTCACCCATCATTGCCTGGAGAGACTCGGCAAATTTGGCAATAGCATCTTTCAAAAGAGGATTTACCACTTTGAGACTTAGGTCTA
>DATIAI010000370.1:0-3361 GCA_035458065.1 Algoriphagus sp.
TGCCACACGGAAAGCCTGAATCAGTTGCTCTTTTTCATGGAAAATAGGAAGATCTGCATAGAATCGGTTGTATTCTTTTGCCAAATCAAACAGATATTGGGCAATTACAGCCGGAGAAAATTCCTCAGCTGCCAATTTGATTTTTTTCTCAAACTCACTTAACAGTAAAATCAAGGCAGTTTCTGATTCCGCTAATTCGCTTATGCCTGAGAAGTCAGGTTTTTGATAAGCAACTCCGATCTGATCTGCTTTTCTCAAAATCGCTGCAATCCTGGCATGGGAATATTGAACAAATGGACCAGTATAACCCTGAAACTCGATCGATTCCTGAGGATTGAACAGCATGCGTTTTTTGGGATCGACCTTGAGTAGGAAGTATTTCAAAGCCCCCATTCCCAGGATCTCATAAAGAACTTTTGCCTGTTCTTCTGTGAAGCCTTCGATTTTGCCGAGTTCCTTGGTATGCTGCTCTGCTGTTTCGACCATTTCCTGCATCAAGTCATCTGCGTCGACAACTGTTCCTTCGCGGGACTTCATTTTTCCGGTAGGCAAATCAACCATGCCATAGGACAAATGGTATAAACCATCTCCATATGATCTACCCAGTTTTCGCATGATTTTAAATAAGACCTCAAAGTAGTAATCCTGCTCATTACCAACAACATAGACGGATTTGTCTATCTTAAAATCTTTATATTTCAAATCGGCGGTTCCCAGATCTTGCGTGATGTAAACTGAAGTTCCATCTGCACGTCGCACCAGTTTTTCATCCAGCCCTTCGTCCGTCAAATCCACCCAAACTGATCCGTTTTCTTTTTTGAAAAAGACGCCCTTAGCCAGGCCTTCTTCTACAATATCTTTTCCCAATAGATAGGTGTCTGACTCGTAGTAAAACTTGTCAAAACTGACGCCCATCTTTTTATAGGTAGCATCAAATCCGGCATAAACCCATTCATTCATTTGCTTCCAAAGGGAAACGACAGCCTCGTCATTTGCTTCCCATTTGCGCAGCATATCCTGGGCTTCCAGTATGATTGGAGCATTCTTTTTCGCTTCCTCCTCAGATTGGCCGGATTGCTTTAATTCCTCGATTTGCTTCTTGTATTCTTTGTCGAAAAGGACATAATACTTTCCAGCCAAGTGATCACCTTTCAGCCCAGAGGACACCGGGGTTTCGCCGTTTCCAAAGTGCTGGTAAGCGACCATGGATTTGCAGATGTGGATTCCGCGGTCATTAACCAAATTTGCTTTTATGACTTCATATCCGTTGGCTTTGAGGATTTCAGCGACCGAGAAGCCTAGGAAGTTATTTCTCAAATGGCCGAGGTGAAGCGGCTTGTTGGTGTTGGGTGAGGAATATTCCACCATCACTTTTTGGCCGTTTGTTGGTAGCTGTCCAAGATTTGGATTGGAATAGATTTGGCTGAAAAGATCAACCCAAACCACTTCATTCAAAACCAAGTTTAGAAATCCTTTCACCACATTGAAATCAGTAACTACAGGAACATTTCCTTTGAGATATTCCCCGATTTGGTTTGCAGTAGCTTCAGGATTTGCCTGGGAAATTTTTAAAAAGGGGAAAACCACAAAGGTGTAAGTTCCCTGAAATTCCTTTCGGGTAGGAGCGAGGGTAATTTGATCCAAAGGCAGATCATGATTGTAAATATTCTGAAAAGCCAGCTGAATGCCTTGGATGATATTTTCTTGAATGTTCATTTTCTTTTTACCGCAATGGATTTTAACCGCAAAGAACGCGAAGGTACGCAAAGAATGCTTTTAGAATAGTCTTGGCCCCTTAGTTAAAATCACTCTTTTGATACCTGATTTCATTTGGGCCACATTGAAATTGAGAATCAGACCCAATTTGAAATTTCCCATTTTTAAATAATTGATAGCTTGAGCTACATGAACATTAGTGATCTCTTTCACAGATTTCAGCTCTAAGACTAGTTTTCTTTCTACTAAAAGGTCGATTTTGTATCCCAGATCCAGATAGATTTCATCAATTTGAACTGGCATTAGTTTCTCCATTTCAACGTTGAATCCCTCCTTCGCTAGCTTATAATAAAGAACTTGTTTATATACATTTTCGAGTAATCCAGGCCCTAATTGCGAATGAACATCCAATGCAACACCAATAACTTTGTTGCTGAGTTCGTCTTCAGTAAAAAGGCTAAAATCTCCCATTCTCCTTTGTGCAACTTTGCGTCCTTAGTGGTTTAAAAAATTCTCAGTGGTTAAAGTTAAAAATTATCTACCAACGATTTCGTGGTGATTTCCAGGACTTCGAAGGCGGCTTCGGCCATGGTGTTTTCAGTGTCGAGAGTAGGATTGACTTCCACGATTTCCCAACAACAAACCCGCTTGTCTTTGATCAGATAGGCATTGAGTTGGATGGCTTCCTCGACCGTCAGTCCATTGGGAACCGGAGTGCCAGTCCCAACTGAGATGGAACTGTCCAGGCTATCCACGTCAAAGGAAATGTAGATTTGCTGGCAATCTTTCAGAACTTCCAAAGCCTGAGAAGCCACTTTTTCAATCCCTTTTTCCCGTACTTCCTGGGTGCTGAAATTTTTGATTCCATACTCACGGATCAAATAATTTTCGGGCTCCTCGGTGTCTCTCACAGAAATAAAGACAATATCCTTTGGATCGATTTTCGGGAAATCTCCGCCGATTTTTTTGATTTTATTCCAATAGGAAATTGTCTCTGAACCCAGTTCATTGACTTTGCAAGCAAGATTATCCAAGTGGGCTGCCATTGCTAGAGGCATTCCATGCATATTTCCGGAAGGGGTGGTAAAAGGAGTGTGAAGATCCGCATGGGCATCGATCCAAATGACTCCCAATCGCTTTTCTGGATTAGCGGCTTTGATACCCATGATCGTACCCGCTGCGGTGCTGTGATCACCAGCCAGAACGATTGGGAATTTCTTTTCCAGCCTGAGAGATTCGATAGTGGAATACACGTTTTTCAAAACCTGATATACACCATCAATGTACTTCGCATTTGGATGCTTGTTTCCTTTCCAAAGGAAACTGTTGGCATCTGGAACATTGATCGGGTCAAATTGAGTGAAGAATCCGGACTTCTTATCTAGGCTGGCGATTTTCAAGGCATCGATCCCCATGCTGGCTCCGCGGGTACCCGCAGCAATTTCGGATCGTACTTCTATGAGTTTGATTTTTCTCATCTCTGAGTTGGTATTTGGGCTTTTAAACAGGGTTGTTTATCTGAAAACAAAACTAAAGAAAAGGCCTCAGATTTCAATTTTGCCCATTTTTTCGAATCAAGAGAATAATACGAAATTTAATAGTCTATAAAAATTATAGGGAATGTAGGAAAATAAAAAATCACGTT
>DATIAI010000371.1:0-3063 GCA_035458065.1 Algoriphagus sp.
AATCAATTGATTGCAGACGGCAAACCTGTGATCAATCTGGGCATCGGAAGTCCTGACTTGGCTCCTGAAAGAATGGTCATTGATGCTCTAAAAAGTACCGCCGAAAACCCCAAAGCCCATGGCTATCAAAACTATCAGGGCATTCCTGAACTGAGGATTGCTATGGGAGAATTTTACGCACGAGAGTACAAAGTCCGACTTAACCCCAACAAGGAAATTCTTCCATTGATGGGCTCCAAGGAAGGCATCATGCATCTCAGCATGACATTTCTAAATCCCGGTGACCAGGTTTTGGTACCCGATCCCGGTTATCCGACTTATACCTCCGTGACCAGTTTGCTAGGTGCCGAGCCGATTTTTTATGGGTTGGATTTGGAGAAAAAAGGAAGGCCAAATTTTGAGGAGCTTGAAAAACTCGACCTCAGCCGGGTCAAAATCATGTGGATCAATTATCCGCACATGCCAACCGGAGCTGCTGGAAGTAAGGAAATTCTGGCCGAACTGATCTCATTTGCCAAAAGGCACGATATCGTATTACTTCATGACAATCCTTATAGCCACATTAGCAATCCAGAACCCTTGAGTATTTTGGCGATTCCCGGAGGAGATGAAGTGGCCTTGGAGTTGAATTCTCTTAGTAAAACCTTCAATATGCCGGGTTGGAGAGTGGGGATGCTTTGCGGAAGGGCTGATTGGATCGAAGCCGTTTTGAAAGTCAAATCCAATATGGATTCGGGTATGTTTCTCGGTCTTCAAAAAGGAGCGATCGCCGCATTGAGTTTAGGAAAAAGCTGGTTCACTGATCTGGACGAACTTTATCAAAACCGAAGAAAATTGGTTTGGAAAATGGCTGATTACCTTAATTTGAGCTATTCAAAAGACACTGCCGGACTATTCGTCTGGTGTAAAGTTCCTGAAGGAAAAACAGCCGACGAATTGGTCGATTGGCTGCTTTACGAAAAAAATATCTTTATCACTCCGGGAAAAATCTTTGGGTTAGCGGGAGAAAATTACGTTCGTATTTCTCTTTGTATGCCTGAATTTAAAATCCTGGAAGCTATCAATCGCATCAAACCTTAACCCTGTTATGCAAAAAATACACATCATCGGACTCGGACTTTTAGGAGGTTCTTTTGGCTTGGGAGCCAGACAAAAATTTCCCGAACTGATCATCACCGGGACGGATGCCAACGCCCAAAACCTGAAAGATGCTTTGACCTTGGGCATCATCACCGAAGCAAAAGAAACTCCGGATGCAGATACAGATCTGGTGATTTTGGCCACACCAGCGGATACTCTGGGAGAAATTCTCCTGAAAACTTTGGATCAGGTGGGTGAAAACACCTTGGTTTTTGATGTTGGTTCGACCAAATCAAAACTATGCGCCTTAATGGCAAATCATCCAAAGCGCAGTCAATACCTCGCAGCACACCCGATTGCAGGAACCGAATATTCCGGACCGAAAGCTGCATTAGCAGACCTATTGGATAGAAAGGTTCTGATCATTTGCGAACTCGAGCAAACCGATCTACACCTCAAAGAAAAGGCCTATAAGCTTTTTGATGGTTTGAATGTGAAACTGAGATTTATGGATCCTGAAGAACATGACAGGCATTTGGCTTTTGTCTCGCACCTTTCACATATTTCATCTTTTATGCTTGGGGAAACTGTTCTCCAAAAGATGGCAGATGAGAAAAACATCTTTGATATGGCAGGTTCGGGTTTTGCCTCCACCGTACGATTAGCTAAATCGAGCCCGGCTATGTGGGCTCCGATCTTCACAGAAAACAAGGACAATATTCTCAGTGCAATGGATGGCTATATTGCAAATCTGATTGCTTTCAGAAACAAAATTGAAGCTGGAGACAGCAAAGGTCTATTCGACGAAATGGCAGAAATCAACAAGATTCGGGATATTCTCGATTTGGGAAAATAATAGATTTCTAATTTCAGATTTCGGATTTCGGATTTTTCAAAAAAATAAGGCTCAATTACCGAGAGATTTAAGATTGGTAATTGAGCTTTTCTGTTTTCTAGTCGTATCAATTTTACTTTTACTAATTGTAAAAACCTGTAAGTATGTAACCTCTTAATTGGATTAGTCTTATAATGAGACAAAACAATTAGTAACTTAAATTCGCTTTCAGGATTTTTCATTTTATGAAAATCCGAAATGGCATTTCCAAAATCCGAAACCCGCCCTACTATGAAATCTATTTTTATTTGCGTCCTTCTCCTTCTTTCGGTCCAAACAATTGCCCAAGAATCTTGGACCATCATCCAACCCAAAACAGAAGCCACTCCACGCCATGAAAACTCTTTTGTGGAATGTGACGGCAAACTCTATGTTCTGGGAGGTCGGGGCGAAAGACCTGTGGAAGAATACGACCCAAAAACCAATTCATGGACAAAACTGGCCGACGCTCCGATGGAAATCAGTCATTTTCAGGCAGTTTCCTACAAAAATGAGATTTGGGTTGTCGGAGCTTTGACCGGTGGATATCCGCATGAAACGCCGATTCCTAACATTTTGATTTTTAATCCAAAAACAAAAACCTGGCGAGATGGCCCGGCACTTCCTGCTAATAGAGTTCGGGGTTCGGCGGGTGTATTCGTAAGAAACGACAAAATCTATATGGTTTGCGGAATTCAAGACGGGCATTGGGACGGATTTGTAAGTTGGTTTGACGAGCTCGATCCAAAAACCGGCAAATGGACTACACTCACCGACGCTCCAAGAGCAAGAGACCATGTCAGTGCGGCAATGGTTGGGGACAGACTGTATTTGGCAGGAGGAAGAACCTCCAACGCCAAAATCGGTAAAGTCATTGACACCACGATCAAAGAGGTGGATTATTACGATTTCAAAACCAAAACCTGGAATACCATCGAAGAAGGAATTCCGACAGAAAGAGCGGGGAACTCCAACGTGGGAATCGGTCCATACCTTGTTGTACTTAATGGTGAAAGCGGTGTACAGGTGCCTGCCCATGCAGAAGTCGAAGTCCTGGATACCCGAACCCACACCTGGAGCAAACTGGCCAACCTAAATCAGGGCAGACA
>DATIAI010000372.1:0-3284 GCA_035458065.1 Algoriphagus sp.
AAGCGTCCTCCCCTTTTATGCTTACCAATTTCTCCGTGCGAAGGATAGCTGACTCAGCCGCGTAGATCTCAATCATCACATCGGCAAGATTCATCATCACCTCCTGCTCATCTTCGATTCGGTCCTGCAGGGCCATTGCGGCTTTTCCACCTACCATCAGGAAGACTTTCTTGAGTTTTTTCAAAACGTCTTTTTCTGCCGCGAAAAGTTCAGAAGTATCGATCGTCTCAAAAGAAGGAACGGAGGTGAGTTCGGCAGAGACGGCCATAGCAGGTTCAAAGAGATTTACTTCTCCTTTCATCGCTCGCTTCAAAAGCATTCCGACCATTAGCATTCGGTTGATTTCATTGGTCCCTTCGTAAATCCTGGAAATCCGTGCATCGCGGTAAGCCCTCTCCATGGGAGCCTCGGCAGAATATCCCATGCCTCCAAAGATCTGAACACCCTGATCCACCACATAGTCCAAGACTTCAGAACCATGGATTTTGGCAATGGCACATTCAATAGCAAAGGCTTCAACCCCCCTAAGTTTGGCTTCCGTTTCATTCATACCTTCGGCAATCAAGGCGTTGATTCGGTCTTCGATATCCTGACCTGCACGGTAACAAAGCGATTCAGAAACATAGGTTCGAGTTGCCATTTCTGCCAATTTCGATTTAATGGCTCCAAAAGTATTGATGCTAACCCCAAACTGTTTGCGTTCTGTGGAGTAGCTCACGCTTCGGGAAATCACAGTCCTAACGCCACCCAAAATACCGGCTCCTAACTTGATACGACCGATATTCAGGATATTCACCGCTATCTTGAAACCATTTTGACGGTCTGAAAGCATGTTTTCCACCGGCACCGGACAGTCATTGAAAAAAACCTGACGGGTGGATGAGCCTTTGATTCCCATCTTTTTTTCCTCCTCATTCATCGTGATGCCTCCAAAGGTCTTTTCTACAATGAATGCGGTGAGGTTCTTATCTTCTTCGATCTTGGCGAAAACAATAAAAAGATCTGCAAAACCTGCATTGGAAATCCACATCTTCTGGCCTGTGATGAGGTAGTGTTTTCCATCGGCGGAAAGAACGGCTTTGGTTTTCCCGCTGTTCGCATCCGAACCTGCATCAGGTTCGGTGAGGCAATAGCAGGCTGCCCATTCACCGGTTGCCAATTTGGGTAGGTACTTTTCCTTTTGCTCCTCTGTGCCATAATACAAAATCGGCAATGTTCCGATCCCTGTATGAGCTCCATAAGTAGTGGAAAAAGAACCTGCGGCACCGATGATATCTGCAATGAGCATCGAGGTGTTGAAGCTCATGCCCAATCCTCCATATTCCTCAGGAACTGAAACACCCAGTAAGCCAAGTTCGCCGGCTTTTTTGAAAATTGAGGGGACAAGCTCAGGGTTTTTCATGCTGTCAATCGCCTCGATATTTGGAGTAATCTCCGTATCGATAAAGTCCTGACAGGCCTGAGCCATCATTTTTTGCTCTTCGCTGAATTCCTCGGGTATAAAAATATCCTGTGCTGGAGTCTCCCTCACGAGGAATTCACCTCCTTGGATTGCTTTGGTTAGTGTTGCCATTATTTCTATGTTTTTAAGATTTCTTCATTATTCGACATTCTGCGTTCATTATTCGATGTTTTTTTATTCTGAATATCGAATGATAAACTTCGAACGCCGAAGTTTCATCACTTGAGTAATTCGTAAATACCAGCCACTCCCTGTCCTCCGCCTACGCAAGCAGTTACCAAACCATACTTCTTGTTTTGCCGGCGGAGTTCATTAAGAATCTGCACTGAAAGCTTTCCTCCAGTACATCCCAGTGGATGGCCTAAAGCAACCGCTCCTCCATTGACATTCACAATTTCCGGATTCATATCCAAGGACTTCATTACTGCCAATCCTTGAGCTGCAAATGCTTCATTAAGTTCCACCAGATCAATTTCATTCAATGTAAGCCCGGCTTGCTTCAAAGCCTTTGGAACAGCTTCTCTCGGACCGATACCCATGATTCTAGGATCTACTCCGGCAACTGAATAGGACATCAATCTTGCGACAGGCTCCAGATTCAGTGATTTCATCAAACGTTCGGACATGACCACTACAAACGCCGCACCGTCGGATGTTTGAGAAGAATTTCCTGCGGTAACCTGTCCCCCGTTTTTGAAGGCGGGTTTCAGCGCGGCCAATACTTCCATTGTGGTGCCTTCTCTGGGTCCCTCGTCTGTATCTACAGTAAACTTTCGGGTTTTCTTTTTTCCTTTTTCATCCAGGTACGTTTCTTCCACTTCTACCGGGACGATTTCATCTTTAAACTTACCTGCCTTGATTGCTGCTATTGCCTTTTCGTGGGATCGGACAGAAAAAGCATCGGCATCTTCCCGGGTGATGCTATATTCTTTGGCAAGTTCCTCGGCTGTCAAACCCATACTCAGGTAGTAGGTGGGATGCTGGGTAGCGATTTTATAGTTCAAAGCAGTTTTGTAACCCATCATCGGAACCAGAGACATGGATTCTGTGCCCCCGGCAATGATGCAGTCCGCCATTCCTGATTTGATTTTTCCTACTGCCAAAGCAATGGCTTCCAATCCAGAGCCGCAGTATCTGTTAATGATAAATCCGGGATTGTCGATTCCCAAAGCCAGGAGAGAAATCATTCTGCCCATTTGCATGCCCTGCTCGGCTTCGGGAACGGCATTTCCCACGATGAGGTCATCTACCATTTTGGTTTCAAGACCCGGGGTGTTTGCCACCAAATGCTTTATGACATCCGCGGCCAAGTCATCAGGACGATAAAATCTAAATCCTCCTTTTTTTGCCTTTCCTACTGCTGATCTATATCCGTTGATTATGTATGCTTCCATTTGTGCTGATTTTTAATTTTCATTTTTACTTGGATCGATAAAGAGCCAAGAAACAAGAGTCAAGAAACAAGATATTATGCTGATTAATACGGGTTAGATTCAACCGTCTCCTTAAACCCAATAATCATTTTCTGAACCTCAGAAACCTCATTATTGAATTGAGAAAATTGTTCTTCCGTGAGTATTCCAATCCTGTTTGCAATTATTGCTTGAGTTTCCAATTCAAAACTTTCACCTAAACTGATATCAAGGCAATTTGAAAATGACTTAGAGGAATTCCTTGCAGTCCCTTCGGCAATATTGGAGGGTATCGAAACGCTTGATCTTCTCATTTGGGAAGTAATACCAAACTTTTCTTCAACGGGAAAAGATTTAGTCAAACCGTAGACTTTTACTGCCAAATCAACCGCTTTTTGCCAAACCTTAAG
>DATIAI010000373.1:0-3003 GCA_035458065.1 Algoriphagus sp.
TAACAACCGCTTTGCATTTACCCAAGGCGGACCTGAGCATCCGGCTGATTTGGCCATTTGGAATAATGGTGAAACAAAACGATTGACTGCTTTGAATGACGATCTTTTTTCCTTCCGGAAAATCGGGAAAACGGAAGAAATCTGGTGGGAATCCTCTTTTGACCAAAAGCGCGTCCAAGGCTGGATCGTCACTCCGCCGGATTTTGACCCTGCGAAAAAATATCCATTCATTTTAGAAATCCACGGTGGGCCTTTTGCCATGTACGGACCTTCTTTCGCCTATGAAATCCATGCCTATGCCGCTGCAGGTTATGTCGTCCTCTATACTAATCCTCGTGGAAGCACCGGATACGGACAGGAATTTGGCAATGCCATTCATCACGACTATCCAAATCACGACTACGAAGACCTGATGTCAGGAGTAGACGCCGTGATCGAAAAAGGCTACATCGACACGGATAATCTCTTCGTAACCGGAGGTTCCGGGGGAGGGGTTTTGACCGCTTGGATCGTTGGAAAAACAACAAGATTCAAGGCGGCAGTCGTTGCTAAACCGGTGATCAACTGGACAAGTTTTGTCCTTCATGCCGATTCACCGGCTTTCTTTGCCAAATACTGGTTTGGAAAAATGCCTTGGGAAGATCAGGAGAATTACTGGAGAAGATCTCCTCTATCACTGGTGGGAAATGTAAAAACCCCAACCATGTTGCTCACCGGAGAGCAGGATTTTCGAACTCCTATTTCTGAAACTGAGCAATACTATACTGCACTGAAACTTCAGGGTGTGGAATCTGCTATGGTCCGGATCCCAAATGCTTCCCATGGATTGACCGGGCGTCCAAGTATGCTGATGAGCAAGACAGCATCGATTCTGAGTTGGTTCAACCACTACCGCGACAAGGAATGATGGCCCCCCAATTCATAGGTTTCGATCCAATTTTGGAAGCAATATTATGAGTACACCAAATGAAGACCTTAAGCGGGAAATCGGCGTTTGGGGCCTCTCTGCCAACATTGTCAATATAATCGTTGGTGCTGGGATTTTTGTTTTGCCGGCTATTATTGCCGAAATCATGGGATCGGCGGGCATTATTGTCTACCTGTTTTGTGGTTTTTTGATTGCGTTAGTCATGCTTTGTTTCGCTGAAGCAGGAAGTAAAGTGACTCGCTCGGGGGGAGGGTATGCTTATGTGGAAACGGCATTTGGTCCATTTCCCGGGTATTTGGCTGCGGTGTTTTTGGTGCTTGGAAGTGTGTTTTCCGATGCCGCAGTAGCCAATGCCCTGGTGGAATTAATTGGATTGGCATTTCCTGTTTTTAAAAATCCCTATGTCAGAGTTCTGTTTTTGTTTCTGATATTTTCGGGTTTGGCTACGCTCAATGTAATAGGCGTAAAACAGGGTATCGGATTGGTGAAAATTAACACGGTCGCCAAACTGACACCGATTATTCTTCTCATCGTTTTTGGATGGAAAGATGTCTCCCTCGTCAATTTAGCATGGGAATCCACACCATCGATCGAGCAGTTTGGGTCTGCATCCTTAATCTTGTTTTTTGCATTTCAGGGAGGAGATACAGGATTGACAGTGGGAGGAGAAATTAAAAATCCACAGAAAACTGTTCCCAAAGCCATTTTCATCGGGATTTCATTTGTATTGCTTCTTTACATTCTTATTCAGACTGTCTCTCAGGGAGTCTTGGGAAGCGAGTTGCCCCAGTTTAAAGAAGCCCCCTTGGCAGAAACAGCAAAAGTTGTTTTTGGACCAATCGGGTATTCCATCTTATTGATAGGTGCCGGGATTTCCATGTTTGGAATGTTGAGTGGAGAAATACTGAATCTGCCTCGGGTAATTTTTGGTTTGGCAAGAGATCGGATTATTCCTTTGGACAAGTTGGCAGCAATCCATCCAAGGTTCAAGACCCCCTATTTGGCTATTATGCTTTATGCCGGATTGGGATTTACTCTTGCTGCAGCAGGTGGTTTTAGACAATTGGCAGTCATCGCTTCAGCGAGTATGCTCTTGGTATATTTTGGTGTGGCGCTTTCAGTTATAAAGCTCAGAAGGATGAAAGAAACCTATCCAGAAGGATTTAAAATCCCTTTTGGGTACACTGTTCCTATTCTTTCGGCTGGGATTATTCTTTATTTCCTTTCCAATTTGACCGGATATGAGAAAACGGGGACCCTCATTTTTATCGGGATATTGACGTTGATTTATTTTCTGGTGAAGTTTTTTGAAAAGAGAAAAATTAGCAAAAATGAAAATACCTAAGCACTTCTTGATCCGGGTGAGCTTTCTTAGTCTCCTGTTTTGGGCGCAAAATGTACATGCCCAAGAATCGGATAAACAGGAAATCCTTTCTCAAAGAAAAGCCTCAAATGAAGCCCTGAGGAATTTTGATGAAGAGTTAAATGCCTCGTTTTCCACCGAGGATGCTTTCATTACCACAGGTGCAGGGAAGTTAATTGCCGGAAAGGTGGAATTGAAACAATACTTGGCTTCCCTCACGGGAGAGAAAATGTATTGGATAAGGACTCCGGATGAGGTTCTTGTTAACTCCAATACCCAATTGGCTTGGGAAACAGGAACCTGGAAAGGATATCGGGAAAGTACCGGCGAAAATGCTGTCGTCAGCGGGAAATATTCGGCAATGTGGACCAAGGCATCGGGCGTTTGGTTAATCAAATCTCAGTTATTTGTGACACTAGAATAGCACACCTTCAATTTGCCCATTACTTTTTAATCTCATGTAGCATCATTCCTGGAAAGCAATTTTTTTCACTTTCTCTCCGGAAAATTCTGCTATTGATCCGGACAATATTTCTACAGGTTTGTCCCTCTCTACTTTTGATTTCAAGTTATTGTATGGACTTTATATAACAGCTTAGGAAGCTATTTTTCAATTAGTTAGTACTTATATTAATCCATTTTACTATGAAAATTTTCAAAAACTTACTGGCATTTGCCATCGTGCTGATGCTATCGACACTAGTATTAAAGG
>DATIAI010000374.1:0-3616 GCA_035458065.1 Algoriphagus sp.
CTTTGCTTGGAGGAATATTGGAAACCCAAGAATGGATCCGACTGGCTGAAGAGCGCGGAATAGGGTGGTGGATGACCTCGGCCCTGGAGAGCAACGTCGGACTCAATGCCATTTCTCAATTGGCTTCCACCTTTGATCCAAACATTCCACAAGGCTTGGGAACAGGCAAACTGTACCACAACAATCTGGATTCACCACTGGAAATCAGCTCCGGACAAATCCATTACAATCCTACCAAATCCTGGGAGCTGCCGGATTAATCCTCTAATCTGAAAAGGTAAACTGGTTTGTGGAGTTCTGCTTTCCAGGGAGTTTGAATGAGCTTTCCGGTGATCGAATCCCGTTCAAAAATCACGATGTCATTGCTGGCCTGGTTTGCTGAAATCAGGTATTTCCCGTCTTTGGTCAGGTTGAAATTCCGGGGCATCAAACCACCTGAGGAAATATTCTGCACCATCAGGTATTCACCCAAGGCATTTTTTCCAAAAACTGATATTGTATTCGCGTCACCACGATTGGAGACATAGATTTGTTTTCCATCCGGTGAAAGCCGGATTTCTGCAGCTCCTACATTTCCTTCAAATCCTTCCGAAAGTAAAGAAAGCCGTTGCTTTGGAGTCAGCACACCATTTTCGTAATTGAATACATCCATCGCCGCTGCCATTTCCTCCACGACAAAAACTTCCTTTCCATCTGCTGAAAAAGTCAAATGCCTCGGGCCGTCACCGGGAGTGACAGGGAATTCTCCGGAAAGGGTCAATGGTTCAGTTTTGGCAGGATCAAAGTCATAGACGTATATTTTATCTGTTCCAAGATCAGCCACAAGGACTCGCTTTCCCTCAGGATCGAAGGTAGTGCTGTGAACATGAGGTTTTTCCTGACGGTCCGGATTGATGCTTTTTCCAGAATGTTTAACCGTTTGAGCGTGTTCCAACATTCCTTCAGACGAAACTTTGAAGACACTCAGACTTCCGCCGGTATAATTTCCCAAAATCACAAAATCCTCATTTGGCGAAATGGATATATGGCAAGGGTGATCACCTCCGGATTCTTTTTGGTCAATCAAAGTCAAAGAATTGTCCTCCTTATTTCTCATGAAACTCAATACCTGCCCACCGGGAGTTCCTGATTCCTCTTCAAGGGAAAATACCCTTTTCCCGTCTTTGGACGCGATCACAAAAGAGGGGTTTGCAATCCCCGCAGCAATTGTCTCTACGGTGAGAATATTTTCCGAAGGGGAAAAGTAAAGGTGGTTGATTCCATGAGCCGGAGATTCGGTATAGGTTCCGACAAGGAAATTATAACTTATTGGTGCGGGAGGAGGAGCGGTCACTTGGGTTTCTTGTTTTGGAGAATTGCAGGCAGCTATTGTAAAAGCTGCAAGCAGAAGATGGAAGAATTTCATGTGTAGATTGTATTTTATTTTCAAATGCTACATAGCCTGTCCCGAATTTGTTTGGGTAGGTATCGGGGGTTTCAGTTTAGTAACACTTTTGTTATGCTCGATTTCATTTGTTGAAATTAAAAATAAATCTGGCTTGATCTTTTTTCTTTTTTGATCGAAAACCAGAATAAAATCTGTCAAATTGTAAAGAAGTTAGACTAATACTTAATGAATTTTTAATTTTTGTTCTATAAAATGGAAATTTTACTAATTTGCCTGACCTATTAAATCAGACCCTGAATGTTTCAAGTTTATGACACTCAAGTCGCCAAGCGATTTACCATTTACAACAGCCTTTTTTTAGACCTACCATTTGACGATATCTACGTCACAGGTACTCTTTTGCCGTTTTTGGGAAAGGCCTGTGAGCGTGGCTATGCCTCCGGAAAATCCCCGAAGGAAATCATCGATGGGTTTTTTGAAGAAATGATGCCTGGAGAAAATGAAAAGAGAAGATTCGATTTTCTCTTCGAAATGATCCAGTACGTTGAGCGTCAAGTGGTGCTATTTGACTCCATTGAAGATGCTGCTTACGAAAAAATCAACGACATCTCAGGTAAGGGATCTATCAAGGCATTGATCAATCGGGTAGAAACAGACAGAAAAAAGGAAGCTTTGATCGAAAAGCTCAAGACTTTCTCAGTCCGTCTGACGCTTACTGCTCACCCGACGCAGTTTTACCCCGGAAATGTACTGGGGATCATCACTGATCTGGAAAATGCGATCCGCACCGATGATTTGGAAAGCATCAACTTGCTGCTTCAGCAACTCGGCAAAACAGGTTTTATCAATAAAGAAAAACCAACTCCATTTGATGAAGCCATCAGCTTGATTTGGTATTTGGAGAATGTATTCTATCACAGCATACCGGATATTATCATTCGCCTGCTTACCGGACTTGGGCAGCCACTGCATACCTGGGAAAACCCTGCAATCCTAAAAGTTGGCTTTTGGCCCGGAGGTGATCGGGACGGAAATCCATTTGTCACCCATGAAACAACCCTTCAAGTGGCGGACCGCCTGAAAAAATGGCTGATGCGATGCTATTACCGGGATTTGAGAAAACTCAGAAAGAGACTGACCTTCAAGCATGTGGAGGAACATATTGTGAAAGCAGAGCGTGGGATATACTACACACTTTTTGAGAATAAGGAAATTTATGAATCCAAAGAGGACCTTTTGGCGATTTTGTTGGATGCCAGAGAGGCACTGATTAAATATCACGATGGCTTATTCCTGGACTTGTTGGATCGTTTTATCCTCAAGGTCCGGATTTTCGGGTTCCATTTTGCACATATGGATCTGCGTCAGGACAGCCGCAAGCATGATGGATTGTGGGAAGAGGTCTTCACCATTCAGGGTAAAGAATTTACCGGAACTGAAAGCGAGTTGATTGACAAAGTGATGAAGACAAAGGCGCTCCCTTCTGTCGAACATTTTGAGGAGCCTTTTCACAAAGAAATGCTGCAGTCCATGGGGACTGTGAAATCAGTTCAAAAAACGAATGGAGAGGAGGGACTTCATCGATATATCATTTCCAACTGTCAGTCTGCGCTTCATGTTTTGGAGGTGTATCAGATGGCCAAGTTGACTATGGGAGTAAAACCGGGGAATCTTCCTCTGGATATTGTTCCTCTCTTTGAAACAATCGATGACTTGCAGATGGCTCCGCAAATCATGACGCAACTCTATCAGATGCCAGAGTACAAAACTCATCTTAGCAGCCGTGGCAAAAAACAGAGTATCATGTTGGGATTTTCGGATGGTACTAAAGATGGAGGATATCTAAAAGCGAACTGGTCAATTTTGATCGCAAAGGAAGAACTGACACGAGTGTCCAGAGAAAACGGGATTCAGGTGGTTTTCTTTGACGGCAGGGGTGGACCCGTGGCAAGAGGAGGAGGAAACTTGCATAATTTCTATGCTTCCCTGGGTCAAAAAGTCGAAAATTCAGAAATTCAGGTAACCATACAAGGCCAGACGATTTCATCAAATTATGGAAAGCAGGCCTCCTGTACCTACAATTTTGAACAGTTGCTGAGTGCCGGAGTTGAAAATCATCTTTATCCCGATGCTGAGAAAAATCTAAATGAATCCCAAAGGGAATTAATCCAAAGGCTTGCAGATATTGGGTATGAAGCTTACAAGGATTTGAAAAGCCACCCGAAGTTT
>DATIAI010000375.1:0-2940 GCA_035458065.1 Algoriphagus sp.
TGTCCTTTATTCTTTAACGGGAAAAAAACATTTCAGCTAAAAGAAAGAAAAAGAATGCCGATGAACTTGCTTTGGTCGGAACTAACTGCTTTTGTTATAGAAGATTGCCCAAGATAATACCAGTGACCAAATTTTGTCTTGATTACACCTCGACAAGATCAGTGCATGGGAGTTATTAGTCTTTTAGGCGGAGGAGTAAAGTAGGCTCAGCCGCCTTCACTCATCAGCCCATCCAAATCATTATTTCGGTGATCGAACTTGTCAAGACCAATTCGTAAATTCCAAATACTGGTGCAAAAACGGATGCCCCTTCTTAATTTTTTTCATTGGCTATTTCTGAAAGTGAATAGCCAATTTTTTGTAGCAAAATCAAAGCGATTGTCCTTCTTTCTTTTATCGATTAAGATTTTGGGAATAATATGAATTCCCTTATTTTGAAAGAGTTATTTTTAGTCTTCAACTATTGGTATGACAAAGTGTTAGGAGAACCCGGATCGAATCAAAAGTTATAAAAAGAATAAATAATCAGTTTGGTGAGCCTTTCTATTCACAATTGGCTAAAAAAAAATCACATGCAAAAGAAGATTCTACAATTCAAAAAGCTGCTGATTTTCATTTTTCTCTTGGTTTTTTCTCAAGGCTGCCAGGAATTCATACACGATAGTTTTGATACCTATCAAGGGGTGATCTTAAATAAGGCAGGCGATCCCATACCCAACTTAAGGTTAAAATTCTTTTTCGAATCTTCTTTGATTTATTCCTTTACCACAAATACTCAAGGCGCATTTAAGGTTGTTTTACCCACAAGAAACCCTGAAAATTTTTACACCTTGCGAGTTCCTGAACCATTTTTATTTGAGCTAAATCAGTTTGACATGGTTTTCACAGATAAATCCTTCAGACTGGACCCTTCTGAAAGAGATGCCAATGGGGTGATTGATTTGGGGAATGTGATTTTGGTTGAGCAATGAAAAAACTGTTCATACTCGCCCCGATTTTGATTTTTCTAAGTCTTGGAGTTTGCCATTCTCAAGAAGGAAAGCAATGGGAAAAATTCGAAAAGGATATCATCTTTTCAGATTTGAGTGTTGAGCTTCTAGGGCGAAACTTTAATGAGGGCACCTTTCTGGGAGATGCTTACCAGATTTCCTTAGGATATCGGATCAATTTCGATTTGGGTGTTTCAGGTTATCCTGGATTAGGATTTTTTGCAAGTGGTAACAATGCAGATGTCCTCGAAAACCAATTTTTGGGTGGGGTTTTTACGGAGGCTAGATTGAGAGAAGGAGGAGTTTTTCTCTTTTATGATATACCTGTTGGAAATAGATTGGTGATACGACCTGAGTTGGGCTTTGGTACCCTCAGAGTTATCCATGGATTTTCACCTTCTCACTTTATACTGAATTACTCCCATATTTTCGGCAAGTTCAACTTGCAATATCCGCTAGCCAAAATCTCTGAGAATTTCATTTTAAGTGCCAATCTCGGTGTCGAATATGGTCATTATAACGGGAAGAGTATCATTATAAACGATCAGGATCGAACTTATATCAAGTTCGCTTCTGGCTATCAAATCTCCACAGGTCTGCTTCTAAAGATTCACTGAGTCCTTCAACATTATTGATTTTTTTATTAAAGCTACTTCGCCTTGGTCCGTGTATTCAAAGACCATAAATTCTAGATTTTCATTTTGAAAATAAAATCCCCAAACACCCTTCAGTCTCAAGATTTCCAAAATTTTGTCCGATTTCATCCCGTTCAAAAACCAGCTTGGATCAAAAAAATACTCTCAAACTGAATTTCCCCCACCAATTAAACCCATTTTACCGCCATTGTAACAATCCCGTTGAATTGAGCGGAGAATAGGTTTACATTTAAACTTGAGAATATAAACTAACCATTAAACAAGCTATCCATTGAAGAGAAGAGATTTTATCCATCTTTCAGGGCTTGGATTGGGGGCAATGCTGACTCCCGGTCTGGTCGCCTTTAGCCAACCCGTTTCTGCTGAGCATATGCTCATGCCCGGGATGGATGCCGCCGCCAAAAAACTCCTGGCAGATGTGGCACTAAACACGACTAAATCCCTTGGTGCTACTTACACCGATGTCAGAATCGGCCGCTATTTGCAGCAGTACCTTTTCACCCGTGAGAAAAACGTACAGGGAATCACCAATGCCGAGTCATTTGGTGTAGGTATCCGGGTAATTGCCAACGGAACCTGGGGTTTTTCTGCCACATCAGATGTCACACCTGACGGTATCAAAAAGGCCGCGGAAACAGCCGTAGCCATTGCCAAGGCAAACTCCAAACTTCAAAGTGAACCTGTAGTTCTGGCTCCGGTTCAGGCTTATGGAGAAGTGAGTTGGAAAACCCCGATCAAGAAAAACGCGATGGAAGTGCCGGTCAAAGACAAAATTGACCTGTTGCTTTCTGTGAACAATGCAGCTTTGGACAATGGCGCTGCTTTTGTCAATTCGGCCCTTTTCATGATCAACGAGCAGAAATACTTTGCCTCGACTGACGGCTCATACATTGATCAGGACATTCACCGCATTTGGCCAAACTTCACCGTCACTGCTGTAAACAAAGCCGAAGGAAACTTCCGATCCCGTCAGGCGCTTAGCGCACCGATGGGGATGGGCTATGAATACCTGGATGGATTGGCAGCAGACAAATACATGAACCCGGCAGGTTTCAACAGCTACAAAAACAGCTATGACATGGTAGAAGATGCCGTGACCGCAGCCAAGCATGCCAAAGAAAAACTGACCGCTAAATCTGTCCTTCCGGGCAAATACGATTTGATGCTTGATCCTGATCACCTTGGGTTGACTATTCACGAATCGGTGGGTCACCCGCTGGAGCTTGACCGAGTATTGGGCTATGAAGCCAACTATGCGGGAACCAGCTTTGCGACTTTGGACAAGTGGAAATCAG
>DATIAI010000376.1:0-5375 GCA_035458065.1 Algoriphagus sp.
CCATCCTGCATTCCATTTCAAATTTTTGAATGAAATGACAATGCCAGCGGAGGCGGGATTGGAAATTGGTGAAATTGCGGGCTTGGAACCCTGATTTGGCCTTTTGTTCCGAACTTTGGTAAACCTCCCGAAGGGAAATACAACCCCAAGCCAAGTAGGGAGAAAGCCGACTGCAGCCTTTTCTGCTAAGTTCAGGTTTGCTGATATGGCGGCTGTAGTTTTTTACCCGCTTTTCCAAAAAGCTTTTTAGATACAATCTCCCTTTGGATTCTCCACCAGGCTGCATGGATGGATTTGGTTTTTTCCAGACTTCGGAGATTTCTCTCTGAGGTAGGTTTTTCATAAATGAATCAGAAAGCTCAATAAACGAAGCGTTATCCCAGTCCGGGTTTTGAATTGGCGCATTAGCAAATTCATACCAGGAATTTGTCCAACGACTTCTATCTATCAACCCTCTGGAGACTCCTTGCTGAGCGTATTCATACCATGAAATTCCAATTTCCTTGAAGAAAGCTGACATCTGCTTATCTCGCTCAAAAGTAATATGGATGCCTGTTTCCAGATGAGAATAAACTGCCTGAATATCAAATTCAGCTTTTAGATATTGGAAAACTTCCTGTACCTCCATGTGAAAAATTGCCACGGAAGTTTTGAGAGCTTTTAATCGTGTCTGCATTTCCTGCAAGCTTTCCCAAACAAATCTCCAGTGACGGTCATCACTTTGAGGAGCGGCTATCAGTGAAGGCTCGAAACAGTACATTAACAAAACCGGAAAACCTGCTCGAATTGCTTCTGCAATCGACTGATGATCACTTAGCCTGAGGTCTCTTTTCAGCCAAACAATTGAAATTTCCTGCACAAGAGTCAAACTTTCCTAAGGCTTTAAAGTTTTTTGGGCATGAGAGAAATTAAGGAATTGAGTGAGGCAGACATTGATCGGATCATCGAAATGGCATGGGAAGACCGAACTCCTTTTGATGCCATCAAGGCTCAATTTGGGATCAGTGAAGGAGAAACAATAGAAATCATGAGGCAAAACATGAAGAAGAGTTCCTTTAAAATGTGGAGAGCAAGGGTTCAGGGAAGGGCCACCAAACACAATCAAAAAAGCCCCGGAGGAATGACTTCTTTCAGATCAAAGATGCAAAGGGGAATTACGCTTAATAAGATTTCGAAAAGATAAAAGGCCAGATCATAGACCCGGCCTTTTACATTCAACTAACCCAACTATAATTTAAAATCCGAGTCCAACTGCCATTGCAACCGGAGAAAAATTCAAGTCAGACACCTTAGTAGCGGCTCCAGTCATCAAGTTGATGCTGTAAACTCCTGTTGCGCTACCTACTGTCAACACTGCAAATGCGCTTCCGGAATTTCCGCCAATATCAAATCCATTTTGACCGGTTGCTGACACCCCAAGTGATCCAACAGGAACCAACACTCCATCATTAGGCGGAATTTGAGAATAAAGCATTCCAGTGGCATGATCGATCACAAAAAGTGTAGTGGCAGTTGCTCCCGCGAAATTGTTGGTATAGGCTGCCCCTGAAACCATCGGTGTACCGGGATTAAGTCTTCCATCGGTAGCTGCTACAGTTCCAAGGTCAGGATGAAGTCGAAGATTCTGACCTGTATTGGTTACCAATCTGATTCGATCCACAGTGGGATTAAAGTCAAAACCGACCATTTCGCCTTCAATCATTGGCATCAATGGATTTCCGATAGCTGTAAGCATCCCATTGGATGGATTTACGGAATAAAGCTGACTTCTATTTGAAATAGCAAGTAATTGTCCTTTGGCTGGTCTAAAATCCAATCCAACGATTTGTTCTCCCATGGCAAGTCCCTGAAAATCCACCATAGTAGGCTGAGGACTCATGGGATTGAAGCGGTATAATTTTCCGGAAGCATCTGCAGCGTAAGCAATGGGATCAGTCTTGAAAGCTATACTCAGAATATCTTGCTTAAATCTTCCAACCCAAGTGGCGCTGCCAGTTGTAAGATCAATTAAAAACAACCTGGATTGATTGACTGTCCGACTTACTGCCAGGGCAATCATATTGTCCGGACTGATATCAAAATCAGTGGCTCCATCAAAATCTTCTCCCAAGCTACCTACTTCCTCCAATCCACCATCATTGGGAGGCACCTGCCTGTAAAGTTTGTCTTGTTCAATATCAATGTCAAACAGCACCGTAGAGGTGGCTCCAGAAACACTGTTTGTGTATGCAACACCGGAGATTTTCGGATTCATTCCTCCGTTGATAGCCCCATCCACAGCAACCACCCCACCAGTCTCGGGATGCAGCCTCAGATTTTGGCCACTTTGAGATACAAGTCTGATTCGATCTACTGTTGGATTAAAGTCAATGGAGGCATTAGCACCATCTATTGCCGGACTAAAAGGCCCAGTCCCCAAGGCAGTGGCAGCACCGGAGTTTTCATTGATCAGGTAAAGCCGGCTTGCAGAACTCAGTCCATATAGCTGACCAGTTGCTGGTCGGTAATCAATGGAAATCATGTTTTCTCCTGAACTCATACCCGTAATAGTCTTAGTCTCCGCAGGGAAATTAATATTCCCATCCTCGAAGAAATACAACTTATTACCCTGACCCAAAGCAGTAAGATCTACCATGGGAGGATTTCCGGGGTTGATTACCCTGGGCGAATTGTCATCTTGGCATGAAATCAAACCCATTGCCGACAAAATCAAGGCAAAGCCTAAAGAGTTAATTTTTTCCTTTTTCATGTGTTTATAGTTGTTGATTAATGGTCACATAGTCTGTCCCGAACATTTTCTGGAGAATCTCTCACCCTTGATAAACATCCCTTGGTTTGGGGTATTTCGTCCTGCTCGATTTCATTATTAAAATTGATTTTGAAGACATACGATACGGGGCTGTTTTTTGGATTTGCCAGAAACAAAAAAAACCGGACTTTTTTTGTCCGGCTTTTTCTCTCGACTTTATACTGTAACTTCTGTGAATCAAACAGTTTCAAAAGGCCATCTCATAATGCCTCCGGACAGGTTCTTTATTTTTTCAAACCCCAAATCCGCCATAATATCACACGCTTGACCGCTTCGGTTGCCGCTTCGGCAATAGACCAAGTAGGTTTTGTCCTTAGGGAGATTTTTCACTTGATTGATAAAACCGGGAGTCATAATGTCCAGATTTCTGGCACCCCGGATTTTTCCGGAGGAGAATTCTCCGGATGTTCTCACATCCAGAATTACCGTATCAGGCTTAAGGCTCATTTCTTGGAAAGATCCTGCCGTAATGTCTTCGTATTTTTTTGTTTTAGAGCTAAAGAAGTTGAACATGGCTGCTTTGTTTTTTTTTTACCAAAGTTAAACCCGTAAACCCCATCAGATCAGTAATAAAAGTCACCTGGGATTAGACAGCTTACGAATAATTATACCGCTTACAAGGACATCAATTCTTTCCCGATGATATATATACCCATGATCAGTACAAACCATCCAAATCCAGTTTTCAAAGCCTGTTCATTGATTTTTTTAGAAAGCGCACTGCCTATGAAAATACCTACGATTGACAATCCTGTGAAAATCAGAAGCATATTCCAATCTATCGTCTGAGTTGAAATATCCCCCAGAAAGCCGATCAAAGATTTGGCTGCAATGATCAGAAGCGAGGTTCCTACAGCCATTTTCATCGGAAGTCTGGCAAGAATTACCAAAGCGGGGATAATCAAAAAACCACCGCCAGCTCCAACTATTCCGGTGATCAGCCCCACCACGGAGCCTTCTAAAGCGATCAATGGAAAGTTGAACCGGACTTCTTCATTTTCATTACAATCCACACACTTTTTATTTCTGATCATTGAGATCGAAGCCGCGAGCATGATCAGCGCGAAAAAGACCATGATGCCGACATTCTTTGTAAATGCAATTTCTCCGATAGAAAAAAGTGGATCTGGAAGCCAAGGCACCAAAAATTTTCTTGTAAGGAAAACCGCTAAAAAGGACGGGATTGCAAAGACAACGGCTGTCTTATAATCCACCAGTCCCTTTTTCATAAAAGTACCCGCACCCACAAGTGAGGTCGAACCAACCACAAACAGGGAATATGCTGTAGCCAAAACAGGATCTACATTTAAAATATAAACCAAAACCGGGACTGTCAAAATGGAACCACCACCTCCTATCAAACCCAAACTAATTCCAATGAGAACCGCCGCCGCAAAGCCTATAAGAATAACTATGTCCATTTTGAGTATTCAATTTTACGTCACAAAAGTATGACAGGCCCCTTGCCTTATGTGGTGACAATTGTTACAATCACCCAAAAACTGAGTAGTCCAAGATAATTTATTTGATGATGTAACTTTACTGTAATCATGATATTAATCCTGGTTTATCCGGATTGTAAAATCTAAATTCCCTTAAAATCAGTCAGCTATGATATTCATCGTCCCATTAGATTTTTCTGAAAACTCCTACAAAGCTCTGGAATTTGCCCTTTCCATGGCTGATAAAAAACAAGGAAAAATAACGCTGGTCCATGTGGTGGAAATAGCATACGATTTTGCATCCCAAGCTGCCATCGCCTTGGATTCCATGTTTAAGGAGGGCGAAAAGCTGCTCAAAAAGACTCTGGAAAAATACAAGGCAGCTGGAGTCGAAATGGATTACCAAATCCTGGAAGGAAATGCTGCTATCAGTGTCGCGAGGATTGCCGAGGAAAAGCAGGCAAATCTTATTATAATGGGCACTCAGGGGGCAAGCGGAATAAAGAAAGCGCTCATTGGTACCACCACGGTGAATTTGATCAGAGAAGCCAACTGTCCGGTGTTAGTTGTACCGGCACAAGCCAATGTCGCTGAAATCAAGAAAGTCACTTTGGCCTTGGAATTTGCCAACCATGAAGAAAAATTCATTGAATGGATAGTGGAAATGTCCAAGCGCTGGGAATTGAGACTGGAAATCCTTCATGTCCAGACCACAACAGGTTTCAAAGAGGAACTTGCGGTCCTGGGAATGGAAAAATTTCTGGAAAAGAAATATCCTGAGTTAAAGGTAAAAATTCACACCTTCTACGCTGGAAGCGCCTCGGAAGGACTCAATGTTTATATGGAAGAAAATGACAACATGATCTTGGTGATGTGTCATCAGCATCGAAATCTTTGGGATCAGATTATCCAAAAAAGTCAGTCCATTCAATTGGCTTATCATACCCATATTCCACTTTTGATTATGGGCTGAAAAAAAGCCCGAAATCAAATGATCCGGGCTAGATTTCTTCCATAAGGAAAAGTCATTTACTGATCAACTCCTCAAAATCATCGCGGATATAAATAATGTTTCGCCCGAGTTCGATCCACTTTTTCTTTTCCAGCTGTTTCAAAAGACGTGA
>DATIAI010000377.1:0-3069 GCA_035458065.1 Algoriphagus sp.
GGAGTTTATCTGAATGAACTTCAGGAGTTTGAACCTGAAGTATATACTGCATCTAAAATTGCATTTGACAATTCAGATTCGGGGAAATTGGACTACCAATTTTCCATGAAGATTCCCTCTATTTCTGTGGATTATGCAGTAATGGAGCGGACAAAAAAAATCAAGGTTGTTCCCTCACTTTTCCAATGGTCCGACATGGGGTCTTTTGAGTCTATCTATGATTACCTCGAAGAAATGGGACATCCAAAAGACCAATTTGGAAACATGGTGATCGGAACCGAAATCCATACTGAATTTACCGGGCTGACAAACACTATACTGATTCAAACCTCCGATGCTATCCTTGTTCTTCGAAAAGAAAATTCTCAGGATGTCAAAAAGGTTTATGAACGCTTGGAAAAAGAAAAACCGGAATTAGTTTAGAAAGTAAGTTATTGGTTAATTGAGAAGATTAGGAAAAAGTATTACTAATAACCAATAACAAATAGCCAATAACCAATAACCCAAAACAATTAACATTTAACTCTTAACCTTTAGAAATGAAACGAATACTTGTCACCGGAGGCGCCGGATTTTTAGGCTCTCATCTTTGTGAGCGACTATTAAAAGAAGGAAATGAGGTGCTTTGTGTCGATAATTTATTCACAGGGAGAAAGTCCAACATCCACCATCTTCTGGATGATAAAAATTTCGAATTTCTAAGACATGATGTTACTTTTCCGCTTTATGCCGAAGTGGATGAAATCTATAATCTGGCATGTCCGGCCAGTCCGGTGCATTACCAGTTTGATCCTGTTCAAACCACCAAGACTTCAGTAATTGGTGCGATTAATATGCTTGGCATGGCGAAAAGACTTCGAATAAAAATCCTTCAGGCAAGTACTTCAGAGGTTTATGGAGATCCCGAAGTACATCCCCAACCTGAATCCTACAAAGGAAGTGTGAGTACAACGGGTATTCGTGCCTGCTATGATGAAGGAAAGCGATGCGCTGAAACCCTTTTCTTTGATTATCACCGGCAACATAAAGTAGCAATAAAGGTCATGCGTATTTTTAATACTTATGGACCAAGAATGCATCCCAATGATGGAAGAGTGGTAAGCAATTTTATCGTTCAGGCTTTGAAAGGAGAAGACATTACCATTTTCGGAGAAGGAAAACAGACCAGAAGTTTTTGTTATGTAGATGATAACATCGAAGGTATGTTTCGACTGATGAACTCCAGAGATGGATTTACCGGTCCAGTAAACATAGGTAACCCAGGGGAATTCACTATGTTGGAATTGGCAGAGCAGGTGATTTTACTTACCAATAGCAAAAGCAAACTAAAATTCTTGCCATTACCCCAAGATGATCCAATGCAGCGGCAGCCTGTTATTGATCTGGCTAAAAAAGAATTGAATTGGGAACCCAAGGTGGATCTAAAAACAGGACTTGGAAAAACAATTCAGTATTTTGATCAACTTTTGAAAAATAGTTAAGAGTTTAAAGTTAATGGTTAAAAAGTGGCTTTTGTGAAATTTAAATTCAATTTCCAGCTCTCTTCAGCTTTCTTATTTAAGCTTTCTGCCTTTTAACACTGCCAACTGATCACTTACCATTTCAGCTTTCTTACTTGATCTTTCTGCCTTTTGATAACTACTGAGCCTGCCTTCTTCCTGCTTACTACTAACTATCCACCCTTAACCCTATTCCCGTGTCTATCCACCTAAATTCTAGTATATATATTGCCGGTCATCGCGGTATGGTTGGTTCAGCCATTTGGAGAGCATTGAAAGCTAAGGGCTATTCCAATTTGATTGGAAAGACTTCTTCAGAGTTGGATTTAAGAAATCAGGATAATGTTTCTGATTTTTTTCTTGCTGAAAAGCCGCAAGTAGTAATTGATGCAGCAGCCCGGGTAGGAGGGATTATGGCGAATAATTCTTATCCCTATCAGTTCTTGATGGAAAACATGCAAATTCAAAACAATCTGATTGATTCTTCTTTCAGGGCTGATGTACAAAAATTCATTTTTCTGGGTTCCTCCTGTATTTATCCCAAACTGGCCCCCCAACCCCTGAAGGACGAATACTTGCTTACCGGTCCATTGGAACCTACCAACGAATGGTATGCAATTGCCAAGATCACTGGAGTAAAAGCTTGTGAAGCCATCCGAAATCAATTTGGAAAAGATTACATCTCCTTGATGCCCACCAATTTGTATGGGCCCTTTGACAATTTCGATCTCAATACTTCCCATGTGCTTCCGGCAATGATCCGTAAGTTTCATGATGCTAAACAGTCAACAGTCGACGGTCGACAGACCACAGTAAACTTGTGGGGTAGTGGAACGCCGATGAGGGAGTTTTTATTCGTGGAAGATTTGGCTGATGCGGTAGTGTTTGCTCTGGAAAATGAATTCCATAACAACCTCTACAATGTGGGAACGGGAGTTGATTTGACGATCAAGGAATTAGCTGAACTGATTCAAAAAACAGTAGGCCATACCGGTGAGATTATTTGGGATTCTTCCAAGCCTGATGGCACACCGAGAAAGTTGATGGATGTTTCCAAAATGGAAAAGGCGGGATGGAAATCGAAAATCGGACTCGAGGAAGGCATCCAAAAAACTTATCAATGGTTTTTGGAGCATCAGGACTCGTTCAAAGAGGTGAAGATTTAAAAAACAGAACAATTTTTATAGATGAACAGTAACAAACAAAAAGTCGCGTTGATAACCGGAGTCACCGGACAGGACGGTTCCTATCTGGCTGAACTCCTTTTGGAAAAAGGATACCAAGTCCACGGGATCAAACGAAGAGCTTCTTCGTTCAATACCCAACGTGTTGATCACCTATACCAAGATCAGCATGAGAAAGCGGTAAACTTCAAGTTGCACTACGGTGATCTGACCGATTCTACAAATATCATCCGTATTATCCAGGAAGTACAACCCGATGAAATTTATAACCTTGGCGCAATGTCTCACGTGAAAGTGAGCTTTGAAACACCTGAGTACACCGCTAATACTGATGCGGTTGGCACATTGAGAATACTGGAGGCTGTAAGGTTATTGAATATGACCGA
>DATIAI010000378.1:0-5878 GCA_035458065.1 Algoriphagus sp.
TGACCAGTTCATGGGTTAGTGACAAACCAATGCCTGTACCCTCTCCATGCCGAGTATGGGAATCATCGGCCTGATAAAACCGGTCAAAAATATGGCGTAAGTCAGCGTCGGCAATACCTACACCAGTGTCCTTAATTTTAAGGAAAAAATTGCAGTCTTTGGTGTCGGTAGAGATATATACATGGCCTCCTTTTGGAGTGAACTTGATCGCATTGGAAATTATATTTGAAACAATTTGCTGCAATCTCACTTCATCAAAATCCATGTTTAATTGGTCTTTAACAGAAATGAAGTGAATCTGGATGCCTTTGCTTTCTGCCAAAGAATGAAAGCCGTCAATGATATATCCTAAGAATGAAATAACATCTGCATGATGATATTGCAGGGATAATTTCCCACTTTCCATTTTGCTGAGATCGAGCATTTGATTGACAAGCGTCAATAGATTTTGCCCGTTTCGCATGATCATTTTCAACCCATTTCTTAGATGATCATTCGGGTTTTCCAATATCTGATTAGAAATACCCAAGATTACGGTCAAAGGGGTTCGAAATTCGTGAGTGATATTGGTGTATAGCCTAGTTTTTACGGCATCCAATTCACTCAATCTTAGCTGGCCGAGAGAAGCCATCTTCTCGGATTCGATTAGTTGGGCTTGGGTGGATTTTAGATCTGCCAGTGTTTCTCCCAGTATTTTATTTGTTTTTTGTTTTTGCCTGTTGTTGCGAAACAGAATTGTGGCAATAATCAGAAATACCCCCAAACCCCCAAATAACATGTTTTTCTGCTGGCGGTTTCTATATTCTTTTTCTGCTGCAAGGATTTGCTGTCGCTGCAGTTGGGCATTAAAATCAATATTCTGAAACTCCTGTGCCTGTTTTGAATTGAAAAGGTCTTCATTGATCTTTATGATCATTGACTGGTATTTGACCAGACTGTCAATGTTTCCTATACCCTGGTGGTGGCGGGTTAATTTGGAATATGACCGTAATAACAAATCCGGATTGTCCAGTTTTTGCGCAACCGCCAATGCATCCAAGATGTACAGATACGCGGAATCAGTCTTTCCGGATTTATAATAATAGTCGGCTAACAGTAGATTGCCAGCTACCACACCCCTGAAATAACCGTGCTCGGCACTTGCTTCCAGTGATTTTCGGTAATATTCTGTGGCCATTGATGTATTGCCCATTGCGGCATATGTACGCCCTGTATTCATCAGCACACTTCCGAGATATTTTAAATACCCCGATTGTACAGTCTGGTCGTATGAATTTTGAATGCTGATCAAGGCGGAATCAGTTTTTCCCAATTCCAAGTAGACACGGTTTAGAGTCAGATTAATGGTGCTTAGCAAGGCAACATTTCCGGCTTGTTCGGCTTTTTGTCTGGCAAGCAGGTGATGTTGCCACGACTTTTCATAGCCATATATATTGGTATATAAGAGGCCAAGAATCTGATGGGCAAAAGCTATTTCACTGAGCCGTTGGGCATGTGGAGTTGAAGTGCGGTCAAGAATCGCATCATCGCCAGGAAATTTTCCGATCAAAACATTCTTTTCACTTTCCGGGTCATCCAGAATTTCCAATGCAGTCAATATCGTCTGCAATGCCTGAGGGTAATTTCCCCGGTTCATCAATGCATAGCCCATTTCGAGCAGCGCGCGCCCTTCCTCCAGCTTAATATTCAATTTTCTGGACAGTACCAGGGATTGTTCTGCATAGTAATAAGTACTGTCGGGATTGATTTCTTCAAAAGTTCGGGCATTTGCAATGAGCTGAACCAACCTAATGGTGTCATTTTGGGAGATTTTGTCATTGCGAGGAAGGCTGGCACTAGAGATTTGCCGCGCGAAAAGTGAATTGACCGCGAATAAGCATACTAATGAACAAGCAATCAGATTCACCATTGATCTTTATTTACTAAGGAAGTTAGTAATAAACTTAGTCCTTAACACTTCCTGGACATCAACATTTGATTCACGGCCAGACTCATACACTCTATTTTAATTGATTGACTATCAGTGCCAGATTCAACTAGGTAAAGCTCAAAAAGCCAAATAACATACTCCAACTCATAGATGCAATCGGATTATAAATTCGCTGCCTTTTCCAAAAGGAAACTGGGCATCGCTCTCTTTTTCCTTACCTCCTCCTGAATGGGTTTCTACCACCAGTTCTCCACCATGTGCCTTGACTATATCATAGGCCAATGACAACCCCAATCCTGTCCCTTCTCCAGTCGGCTTAGTGGTAAAAAAAGCTGTAAGATTTTGTCTTTGATGGAGTCGGGTATGCCGGGTCCATTGTCTGTGATAGAGATTTCTATTTTGTCTCCGAGGTTTTTGGTAGAGACTATTACAAGTGGTTTGAAACTCTCCAAGGGTTCTGAACACTTTGAAAGTTTGTTGATAGCCTGAAAAGCATTATTGATGATATTCAGCAGCACCCTTCCCATTTCCTGAGGGACAACATTTACTTTGGGTAAGTTTGGGGCAAAATCCGTTTTGTATTCTGCACTAAATGACTTGTCCTTGGCTTGGAAACCATGATAAGCCAGTCGCAGGAATTCATCAGCCAAGGCATTGATATCGGTCGGGACTTTTTCCCCCGAACTTGCCCGGCTATGTTCGAGCATTCCTTTCACAATGGCATCGGCCCGCTTCCCATGGTGGTTGATTTTGGAAAGGTTTTCTTTGATTTCCCAAAGTATTTCGCTGACCAAAGTCTCGTCTCTTGCTTCTTGGCTCTTGGCTCTTTCGACTTCTACCTCGTCGATCAACTCCTTACCCACTTCCGAAAAGTTATTCACAAAGTTTAAAGGATTCTGAATCTCATGAGCAATCCCTGCGGTGAGTTCTCCGAGTGAGGCCATTTTTTCGGATTGAATGAGTTGGGCTTGGGTGGACTTGAGTTTCACAATGGTATTTTCAAGCTCCCTGTTAATGTTCTCCAGTTCGGCCGTCCTTCTTTTGACAGCTTCTCTAAGTTGATTGTTTTCAGCTTTGATTTTTTCAAGTCCAACGGTTTGACCTTCCTCAGTCCTGCAGTCCGGAAAAGAAATATGCTGTTGAACAAACTTCCAGCCTGTAGCCGAATCTTGCATTACCGACGATACTCTTACTCTATCATAATACACCCACAATCCGTCAATATTTACAAAACAATCTGCCTGCTCAATGATAAAAATGAAATTATCGACTCCTTCCAGCCGGATATCCCGATTTCTAAACTCAATCTTTCCCGCCACCGGTTCTACATGAGTTGCCAAATATTTTCCCGATTCAGTTTTATTAAACCAGACTTCTTCTTGGGTGGTACCTATTTGTTTAAAGTCATCCACAAAAAAGGACATATATTTTCCCACATCAGCACTAAACAAACTTTCGAAGTATTCCACATAAAGCTCCGTGACTTCAGCTTCTAGTTTTTCAGGCAGTTTCATATTCATTTTATGGGTTAATGGGAATATGGATGAGAAAAGCTGATCCTTCCCCTTCCTTAGATTCCACTTTTATCTCCCCCCCATGCGCCCTCACGATATCATAACTCAGGCTCAAGCCCAATCCGGTTCCTTCCCCGGTGGATTTGGTGGTAAAGAAAGGCTGGAAGATTTTGTCTTTGATGGAGTCGGGTATGCCGGTCCCGTTGTCGGAGATGGAGATTTCTATTTTGTCTCCGAGGTTTTTGGTAGAGACTATTACAAGTGGTTTGAAACTCTCCAAGGGTTCTGAACCCTTGGAGAGTTTGTTGGTAGCCTGAAAAGCATTGCTAATGATATTCAAAAACACCCGCCCCATATCCTGAGAGACCACTTCGATTTTGGGAAGATTAGGGTCAAAATCAGTCCGGAAGTCACAATGGAAAGTTTTGTCCTTGGCCCGAAGTCCGTGGAAGCTTAGACGGAGACACTCATCTGCCAGCCTGTTTAGGTCTGTCAATTCTTTTTTTCCTTCACTTTTACGGCTGTGTTCCAGCATACTTTTGACAATGGATCCAGCTCTTTTACCATGGTGGTTGATCTTTACCAGATTCTTTTGGATGTCATCCAAAATCTCATTTTCCAGTTCGAAGTCTATTTTATCGGGGTTCTTGGTTCTTCCCTGCTGTATCTCTCCCACCAAATCGGCACTCACTTCTGAAAAGTTGTTCACAAAATTCAGCGGATTCTGGATCTCATGGGCGATGCCAGCCGTGAGTTGGCCGAGTGAGGCCATCTTTTCGGACTGGATGAGCTGGGCTTGGGTGGATTTTAAATCGACCAGAGTCTTTTCCAGAATTTTATTGGCTTTTTGTTTTTGTCTGTTGTTATGAAGAAGGATTAAGGCAATAATTAAAAACACACCCAGGCCACCAAACAATAAATTTTTCTGCTGTCGATTCTGAAATTCTTTTTTTGCCGCCAGGATTTGCTGTTGTTGCTGTTGAGCATTAAAATCAATATTCTGAAATTCCTGTGCCTGCTTTGCATTAAAAAGGTCCTCATTGATCCCAATGATTAATGCCTGATATTTGACTAAACTGTCGTTGTTACCTATGGTATGATAATGCCGGGTCAAGCTGGTATAGGTTCGCAATAACAAATCGGGATTATCAAGTTTTTGTGCAACTTCCAAAGCATCCATTAGATGCAGAAATGCAGAATCAATCTTTTCAGATTTATGGAAATAATCGGCCATTAAAAGATTGGCCGCTATCACCCCCCTGAAATAACCGTGTTCTGCGCTCGCTACCAGAGATTTTCGGTAATATTCGGTGGCCATAGCGGTATTGCCCATTGCAGCATAGGTCCGACCGGTATTCATTAGGACACTTCCAAGATATTTTATGTACCCTGATTCCATGGCCAGTTTATAGGATGTCTTTATGCTGATCATTGCGGAATCTATTTTCCCCAATTCCAAATAGACCCGGTTTAGTGTCAGATGAATTGTGCTTTGTAAAGGGAAGTTTCCGGATTGTTCTGCTTTTTGCCTGCCCAGCAAGTGATGCTGCCACGACTTTTCATAATTATACGAATTGGCATATAAGATCCCGAGTATATGGTGGGCGAAAGCTATTTCACTGAGTCTCTGAGCATGCGGAGAAGCTAATCGATTCAACAGCTCATCATCTCCGGGAAATTTGCCAATCAAAACATACTTTTCACTTTCTGGATCTTCCAGAATTTCCATTGCCGAAAATATGGTTTGCAATGCTCGTGGATTATTGCCTCTGTTCAACAGCGCATATCCCATTTCAAGCATCCCGCGTGCTTCGTCCAGCTTAAGCTTTAATTTCCTGGACAATTCCAGGGACTGTTCTGCATTGTAATAAGCACTGTCGGGATTTATTTCAGCATAAATTCTGGCTCTGGCTATAAGCTGAACTAACCTAATCGTGTCATTTTGGGAGATTTTGGTTTTCTGATAAATACTGTCACTAGAGATTTGCTTCGCGAAAAGTGTATTGACCGCGAATAAGCATACTAATGAACAGGCAATTAGATTCACCATTGATCTTTTTTACTAAGAAAGTTAGTAATAAACTTAGTCCTTCACACTTCCTTGTATTCAACTTTTATTGCAAAATCCTGTAATTCCTTCATCATAACTGATTGACAACCAAGGCAAGGTTTGTTTGCAAAAGCTTTCTGAAGGCAAGATTTTTCCCGCAATTCAAATTGGCAATCTGATAATAAACTCACTGCCTCCCGGAAAAGGAAGCTGGCCTTCGCCTTCTTTATCCTCACGTACTCCCGGCTGGGTTTCCACCATCAACTCTCCCCCATGCGCCTTCACAATATCATAACTTAATGACAAACCAAGCCCCGTTCCCTCTCCAGTAGGTTTGGTTGTGAAGAAGGGCTGGAAGATTTTGTCTTTGATCGCGTCTGGGAT
>DATIAI010000379.1:0-3571 GCA_035458065.1 Algoriphagus sp.
GGGGATGTTGGGAAGCGGGTTGATTTTTTTGTTTTTGGTGATTGCATTTCTTTTTTCTGGCAGCAATCAATTGGCTGGATCCAACCATCGAATGCCGGTGGCATTTTTGATTTCCACCTTTATGCTGATCCTTTCAGGCTATACAGCAACTAAAATGCGGCTTCATTTTCAAGAAGAAAACATTTCCAAGCTCGAAAGTTCACTTCGAAACACCTTTATGCTGGGCGTGATTTTTACCATACTCCAATTTGCCGGATGGAAAGAGCTGACTGATATGGGGATCAGTTTTACCGGGCTTCCGAGCGGAAGTTTTCTTTATCTTCTTTCTGGGATTCACATTTTCCACCTGCTTGGAGCCATGGTTTTTGCATTGATTTTACTTTTTCAGCTGCGCAAAACTCAGGAAGACGGAATCCGGAAACTGATCCTGGTAACGAATCCGTTTGAAAAAATGCGTATCCGTCTCTTCACAGTCTATTGGCATTTTATGGATGTGATTTGGCTAGTCTTATTCTTTCTTTTCTTACTCAGTTTTTGATGAAGATTATCATAGAAACGCCCGTGGAGCAAGGCTACTTGGATGTCAAATCCGGTTTTAATGAGTCCCTTTTCAAAAAACTCAGTCCGCCATTTCCTCCCGTCAAGTTGCTTCGGTTTGATGGATCGAGAAAAGGAGATTTCGTAACCTTGGAGTTGGATTTCATCTTTTTCAAACAAAAATGGACCAGTGAAATCATTGAAGACCGAACTACTGAGCTGGAATTTTATTTTGTCGATCAGGGTGTGGAATTACCTTTCTTTCTCAAAAAATGGAAGCATAAGCATCGCGTGATTTCTGTCGGGATCGGATCAATTATCCGCGATGAAATCGAATTTGAAGCTCCCATTGGATTGATGACTATTCTCCTCTATCCGGTGTTATGGGTTCAGTTTGCTTATCGAAAGGGGATTTACCGTATGATTTTCAAAAAGTCTGCAAGCCAATGAGGTTTTCGCAGTTTTCGATTTTGCAATCTCCATAAAGAACCAAAGAATGACTCGTAATGCCGGATTGGAACTCCCGTCCCATCTTTTCTTTGATCTCATTGATTTTGGGATCGGAGAATTCACGGATTTTGCGGCATTGGTTGCAAACGTGGTGATCATGGTGTTTGTAAGTCAGCGCCTGTTCGTAAAGAGCCACTTTGTCCTTGAACTGATGCTTGACGGCCAAACCGCTTTCCACCAAAAGATCCAGGGTATTGTAGATAGTGGCTCGGCTGATCGTATAGCCTTTGTTTCTCATTTTCAGAAAAAGACCTTCCACATCAATATGTTCATCCTCAGGTAAAATGTACAGTTCATCGATGACCGAAAACCGCTCAGGAGTCTTCCTGTTTCCTTGTTTGAGCAGGAAATTTTCAAAGATTTTTTTCGCTTTCTCTATCAGGGCCGTATCTGCCATGTGGTTCAGATGATTAAAAATTAAAGATGACGTATTCCGGTTTTTTAGGCAAACCGTATCCGGGCATCTGAGGTAATTTGGTTTTAATCTAAATTACCCCAAAAGAAATTTGGCTTGACATACAGCCAAGTATTGTAGATTTTGAGTTAAAGAAAGCGTACGGTTAAAATAAATCTATTTAACTTTTAACAGAGATCTCCCTGCCCAAATGACTTGTAGAAAGGTTCTGCTCCTTAAATTTTTAACTTTTCTTTTCGTTGCCTCCACTTGGGCTCAAGTACCCGGTTTTTTCATGAAGGAGGAAGTCAGGAAAGTCAGAATCCCTTTTTTATCATCCAATAGTCTGATCATTCTACCGGTTTCCATTAATGGATCGGAACCGATCAATTTTCTCGTCGACACGGGAGTTCGCTCCAATATTCTGTTTAGTAAGACTCTTGGGGATGCATTGGGGCTAAATTATACCCGGAGGTTGAGTATCGCCGGAGCTGATGGTTCGACGGTCATTATGGCTCAGGTTTCACCGGTCAATACCTTGGATTTGGGAGAAATAGAAGGAAGGTTACAAAGCCTGCTTGTTTTGGAGGAAGATTTTTTCGAACTGGAATCCGTAATCGGTGTGCCGGTTTATGGGATCATTGGTTATGAGTTTTTCAAATTCAATCCTGTAAAAATCAACTATGACGAAGGCTTTGTGGAGTTTTACAAAGAAGGTGCCTTAAAATGGAGGCCTCCTTTTTATCGCAAATTTGATTTGCTGATAGAGGATAACAAAGCCTATGTTACTGCCAAAATCAACCAAAAAAACGGACCAAAATTGGAGGCCAAATTACTGATCGATACTGGCGCCAATCATGGCTTGTTGCTCAATCAGGAAACTTCTGAGGACATCAGAATGCCCATGCTTTTCATCGAATCCCAACTTGGTCAATCGTTGGGCGGAGTCCTGTACGGCTATATCGGCCGTGTCAATTCCCTTAATTTGAATGGCTTGATTATGAAAGAAGTTTTGACCTCCTATCCGGATAAAAATTCTTTTAGCGATATCATCGTCGCCACAGGAAGGCAGGGAAGTTTGGGATCGGAGGTATTGGGGAGGACCCGGTTGGTATTGGATTACCCAAGAAAAAGGGCCATGATACGCAAAGGAGACAACTTCTATTCTCCCTTTGAATTTGACATGAGCGGATTGACATTGAAAAAAGTGCCCATCGATGAAAACCGCTTTTATGTCAGTGATGTCCGCCCAGGTTCACCCGCGTACAAAACCGGGGTTTTGGCATTTGATGAGATTCTGTCGATCAATCGGGTTCCTACTTTTCTATGGGAATTGTCTGAGATTTTCAAACTGTTGCGCTCAGAGGAAGGCAGAGAAATTGAACTGGAAATGAGGCGGTACATCAACAATGACCTGAACAATTTCAGTGACTACAAAGTGAGCATATTTCTGAAAAAGCAGATTTGAATTATCCTTTTGCAAAAGATAATTTGGATAACTTTGATCCTGGATTTGAACACATCTACAGGAAATCCGTGTAACATCTCGTTTTTAACACAACTCACATACTATGAAAAAATTTCTCATCCCGGTTGCAATCATTGCCGTCTTGGGTATTTATCTCTACACCAAAGCAGTAGGTAGCTACAATCAGTTTGTCCAGACTGAAGAGCAAGTCAACGGACAATGGGCTGAAGTTGAGACTCAATACCAGCGGCGAGCGGACCTGATCCCCAACTTGGTCAATACAGTAAAAGGTTATGCGGAATTTGAGCAAGAGACACTTACCGGAGTAGTCGAGGCGAGAGCCAAAGCCACTTCGATGACTATTGACCCAACCAACCTGACACCAGAAAATCTTGCTCAGTTCCAACAAGCACAAGATCAACTTTCAGGTGCATTGAGCAGATTGTTGGTGACTGTTGAGAAATATCCTGATCTGAAGGCAAATCAAAACTTCCTGGAGCTCCAGGCACAATTGGAAGGCACCGAAAACAGAATTGCCGTTGCTCGCAGAAACTTCAATGAGTCAGTAGTTTCTTATAATGCCAACATCCGAACATTCCCGAACAACCTTTTTGCAGGATGGTATGGCTTCGAAACCAAAGGTACTTTCCAGGCCTCAGAAG
>DATIAI010000380.1:0-3205 GCA_035458065.1 Algoriphagus sp.
ACTGATCTCGGATCCGGTTTTTGACCTAATCCGATCAAGTGAAGCTTTGGAGCCCCAATTGAAAGAACAATTGATAGCCGAGCTTTCGGATAAGATCTTGGGCTATCTGAATAGAGAAGCCGCAAAATTGCCGCTTGAATCAGCTCTGGTATCCGTGGATTGGATCAACGGCAGAAGGTCTCCGGGATTGAATGAAGCCCTGAAAAGTGCGCTGATGGGCTTGGATATGAGTACCGGAAGCGGGCAGGTATTCAAGGCCTTGGTCGAAGCTTTGTGCTTTGGATCCAAGCGGATCATCGAATGGTTTAAGGAAAACGGTGTCCGTATTGATGCCGTGATGGGAATCGGGGGAATCGCTCAGAAATCACCGTTTTTGGTTCAGACGATGGCTGATATCCTGGAAATGCCAATCGGTGTGGCAGCTTCGGAGCAGACTCCCGCTTTGGGTGCAGCGATTTATGCATCTGTGGCTTCTGGAATTTATCCTGACATGCAGCAAGCTGCCGATGCCATTGCCAGTCCGAAGGCGGTGGAATATCATCCGATTCCAAAAAATGTGGCCTATTATCAGAAGAAATATCAGGAGTATCTGGCCCTGGGGGAATTTGTGGAGCATGGGATCAAGGTGAATCAGGCATTGCTCAATTAACAATGAGCAACGCTCAATTTGCAATTCCCAAGGTTTAGACTTTCAACTTGAAGATTGAAACTTGAATTCTCCAGGTTTGGGCTTGTTACTTGATCTTGGTTGAGTTTCTTAAAAGAACAAGCCCGCCATGAACCCCTTCTGGCAGGCTTTCCGAAGCATCCTCTACTCCGGTTCTTCACTCACACTTTTTCATTTGCAATTCCAAGGCAGTCTTTGTTGCTGCGCTCAATTGCCTTTCTTTTCTTTTTTGTTTTGTTCATGGATTTTGTCAAAATCCTCTTCCCGGGGTGGTCTCGCTCCTTGGTTGTTTCCGGGTGTGGTGCGTGTGGTTCCTTTGTCCACCTCGTTGCGTTTCTTGGTTAATCCTAACCTTTGAAAGGTGAATAAATTTTGAGAAGTCTGCATAGTTTGTGGTTTTAGTTGGTTGATGGTTTGATAAAAATATGGTTTCTCTTTCGCTTGGTTAAGCGAGATTTAAAGCTGCAAATTATCGATGTCATCCAGTTCTGCGACCGGCACCCGCTTGATAAACTCGTTGTAATACTGATTGTCTTCGTCAGAATAAGTGCCATACGCGTTAAGGATAAACCCTTTTTCTCCCGAATCACTGTGCAACAGGTAGATTACTGCCATATCAGATGGATCTGATTCCCCTTCGAAGCGGTAGGTCTTCACAATCTTCAATTGCTCTGGCTGTAGGATCTCACTTCCTTCGTCAAATTTGGCTCCTGCTCTGCTGATGTTTAATTCTTTGCCATAGCCTTTGGCCGGCAATTGGTCTAGTACCTGAGAATATGTAGTCATTGAGTTGGATGTGCTCATGATTTCTGGGTTATTTGGAAGGACTCCTTCAGGTTATTGTTTACAAGTCTGATTCCATTCTGGTATTAGGGCTACTTTGTACCTTTCCTTAGGCTGAAAAACACCGAATGAAGGCAGTGGGGAGATTTTTTGACAATAAAAATTATTCAAAATACAGTGGTGCCATTATTGTAATCAGTGGAAGATTTGCCCCGATTTGTGGTGCTTTTGGGGATTCCTTTTTGGGTTAAAAATTAGATTTGGGAATAGGGAATTCCCCATCCTTTTTCTCCCATTCCTTTTAGGCAATTACAATTTGATGAAAACAAGAGCGCTGAGTTCCATTCTGATCTCTTGGACTCTATACATTGTTCCAAAAAACATCCCAAATCAATGGGGAAAAATCACCAATTAACGGAAAATCAAAAAATCCACCACTCCGCTTTCACTCCCATATAATAGCCCCAGCGTTCCGGTCCTACAAATTGAAGATAGGGGCTGTAGAGCTGCTCGCTGGCGTTTTCATTATACCTGGCCAGACTGAAAACAAACCGGAGGTGGGGCCGTGCCCAAACACTCCGCTCGCCTGAGGTGGAAAGTGTGGGAGCCAGTGAAAATTTGCCCATAGCATTTACTGGTTGCTCGCCGTCCTTTCTTTGGGAGTAATGCAACTCTGACAGAAGGTGAAAATTGTCGGAGATATACCAGGTGCCACGACCACCGACTGAAAAATCCTCCTTCCTGTTGAACACTTCCTTTCCGAAGAAGGTCTCCGCCTGATCGTCGGATGCAGCAGCTCCTTTGCTTTGGTTGTAAATCACATAGCCATTCAACGAAAACCGTTGGGAAATATTCAGTAAGAAATGCTCCACCAGAGACCAACTATAGGCGTTGCTAAAGCTCTGATCGGCCAGATTAGGTGCTCCGAAAGTCAGCCAGGTTCGGGAAACTCCGCCATCCCCGCCGTTGGCGATTCCGCGACCATAGCGAATCGTAAAATCATTGAATGAACCACTCAGGAATTTGGGGAGATTCCGGTTGAATCGCACCCCGAGCACATATCCATTGTCCCCCGGATAGGCCAGATCGGGAAGAGTATCCGTATCATCAGGATTTCCCATTCTATGGTATTCACCCAGAAAAGTAAGCTTTGAATTTTCGGTGAGTACTTTGTCCTGCTCCATCACCAAAACTGTGCGCTGACGCAAGGCGAGGGCAGGAGTTCCTGTTTTGATGTTCAGGTAAAAATAGGGTGGGACAGTGGACGAAGTATCCGTCGAGGCTACAAAGAGGGCTGCAAACCGTGTTCGCTTCCACTCTATTCCAAAACCTTGACCGGAGTGGTCGTTGAAGTAAAAGTGGTCCGCCACATGAATATCAGAACCGCGGTAAAGCCGACTTCCCACCCATAAGTTGATGCGGTCTTTCTTGCCTACTCCCGTCACCTCCACATAAAGTTCGGGTATCGCCAGAGTAAGTCCGCCCGTACTGGTCGTGGTGCTGTTGCCAAAGAGGGAAAGGCTGTTTGACCAAACCGCAAAACGGGAGTTTACAGTCACATTCATGCTGTCACCTTTCACAAGAGGAGAAAAGTCTATTCCTGTTGCCAGTTCGAGATAGTCCTGCTCTTCCAGCCTTCCCCCGATGCTTCCCATGTTGTTGAGATTCAACCTGCGGCCAATCGAGCCCTCATTCACAAATGACCAGTCGGCTCCAACCCTCCCGTAAGTACCAATGTAGAAATTCTTGTAGGTA
>DATIAI010000381.1:0-3964 GCA_035458065.1 Algoriphagus sp.
AACCTTACACTTTATGGGATTATTGAAAGAGTTTAAAGAATTCGCAGTCAAAGGAAATGTAATTGACCTTGCTGTCGGTGTGATCATCGGCGGAGCTTTTGGCAAGATTGTTTCTTCATTTGTCAACGATGTGGTCATGCCTCCGATTGGCCTTTTAATCGGCGGAGTTGATTTCAAGGATTTGAATGTGGTGTTGAAAGATGCCACCACCAACGAGCTTGGTGAGGAAGTGGCAGCAGTGACGCTGAATTATGGGATGTTTATCCAAAACGTCGTTGATTTTGCCATTATCGCTTTTGTGATCTTTTTGGCAATCAAAGGAATCAATCAGATGAACAAGAAAAAAGAGGAAGCTCCGGCTCCTCCGGCGCCACCGGAGCCTACGCATTCTGAAAAACTTCTAGAGGAAATCCGAGATTTACTTAAGAAGCAACAATAAAAAAACGGCCCTGAAGTGAACTCAGGGCCGTTTTTTTATTTTCCTCCTCTTCCTCTTTGATACAGATGCCTGTTGAAATCTCTGGCAATGTTGTTCAGCATCAGGATTTGCTTAGAGGATAATACCTTGGATACATCAGTCACAAATGCTTGTTCTTCTTTCAGGAGTTCACTTTGGAGTTGGAGTCTTTTTTGGATTCGTGACTTGGCTTCATCTTCACTTATTCCTTCGAGATCTTTTCCCAATTGTGAAATCTGCCGCATGGTGGTCTCACGGGCGTCATTGTATTCATTGAATATGGGCCAGAACTTTTCTGCTTGTTCTGGTTTGAGATCGATACGGGTGGTAATAAATGCAATTCTAGCTGCTTGCAGTTTTTCCTGGTCGATGGCAGGTCTTTGTGCCCATGCCACTGAACCTAAACTCAGGAACATAATCAAGGCGATCAGATATGTTTTTTTCATAATTTTTTAAAACCAGTTTAGTTCATCTTCAGCCCACAAGTCCTCAGATGAGGGCATTTCTTCTTCAATTATTTGGTCCAACAGTGCATTGGGATCCTCTGACAAACTCAGGATATCTTCGGCGGTCCAAATTTGACTTTCAATATAGAGATTAGCTTCTTCTTCTACCGAAAGTGTTTGTGCCTCAGGAGTAAACACGCCCATTTGCCAAGATAAACCCAACCCTAGCATAATGACCGCTGCGGCCGCATATTTAGTCCATGTATAGGATTTACGAGCATTTGCTTTTGCGAGAATTTGCTCTGGCAATTGGTCAAAGTAACCTTCCGGTGTTTGGAAATCTTTGAGTTTTGGCAAGTGATTCATAATAAGTTAGACTTGGGTGGATAGATTAAGTTTATTCTGAAAGCACGGATTGTTCTATTTTTTTAACCGCGTGATGATAGCTGGCCTTCAGTGCTCCGACACTTGTACCGGTGATTTCGGCTATTTGTTCGTAGGTCAGTTCTTCCTGGTACTTTAGATGAAAGACCAGTCTTTGCTTCTCAGGCAGCTTTAAAAGCGCTTTTTGGAGTCGGATTTGGATTTCATCTCCGTTGAGATTTCCAGGCTGATCCAGATAGGATTCCATCTTTTCCTGATGGTCATCTATGGAAAAGAAAAACCGTTTTTTCTTTTTTTCAAGAAAACTCAGGGCTTCATTGGTTGCAATTCGGTAGAGCCAAGTGAAAATGGCTGCATTTCCTTCAAATTTGTCGATGTTTCGATAAGCTTTGATGAAGGTGTTTTGGGTAAGGTCATCGGCGTCTTCATGAATGATGACCATTCTGCGAATGACATGATATACTTTTCGCTGGTAGGTTTCGATCAATTGCCTGAAGCCAATTTCCCTTGTAAAGGGAGAGCTGATCTGCTCCAGTATCTGTTGATCGGTTTGTTTCATTCTCGGGTCTTTAGACTGACTTGGAGAAACAGGGTTTAATTGAAACAAAAAAGAGTCAGTTTTTCTGACTCTTTTCCGATTTCTGCTGAAATCAAATCTCCAAAATGTAATCCAAAATACCAGCATTTTTACCCTTAGGACGCGTTACCAGTAATGGCAGGCTGTCGTTGAACTGAATCAGGCGCTCGGCCATACTACCGATAAAAAGCGCTGTGGCAGCTGTTCTGCCTTTTGCTCCGATGATGATAGCGTCCGCGTCAATTTCGATTGCTTTGGAAACAATCTCCTGCACCGGGTCATCATCTTCATCTTTGGTATATATCGGAGTGATTTTGATACCCATCGTGTCGATCTTGCGGATGAACTTCCGGTAATTGATCTCCGCATGCATCTTCATAATATCAGTAAACTCCTCGTAGCTTTTGCCGGTGAAATGGTAACCTGAGGGAACTGTAAACACATTTTGGCAAACAATCTCGGCTTTTCCTCCATGCTTCGCCGCGATCATAATGGCTTCTTCAAGCGCATCTTTGGAATAATCCGAGAAGTCACTTGGTACCAGAAGTTTTGTGATTCTCGGCCTTGATCCTTCAGGAACAATGAGCAGTGAACAGCTGGCTCTTCGGGCAAGTCTTTGCGAAGCAACACCTGTGCCCGGTAAATCTACTTTTCGGCCAATGATGATCATATCCGCTGACTTTTCCTCTGCCAGCTTTAGGATTTTCTTGGAAAGATTTCCCTCCTTGACCACATAACTGATTGCCAGGCCTTTAATATCGGGAAAATGTTCATTGACCAATTTTTCCATGGCTTCTTTCCGCTCATTGATCATGTTTTCGATCAAATTGGGGAATTCTTCCAAGACCTCTTTAGGAATAGAAAGGTTCTTTATGACATTGGAGAAATAGATTTTCTTTGTTTGGTTGACTTTGGCAATAAAACCTGCATGTTCTATCAGTGTTTGATCCAAAGGAGTCTGATCGAGACAAACAATCAATTTTTTTATCAGGTACATAGTAACCGTAGATTTGCGATGCAAAGTTAACTTGAAGACCAGTAATCTATCCAGAAATTCGCAAAATAAAATTCTGAATATTTAACCATAATGAGCCTATTCCCTGTTTCTCTGATTTTTTGGGCATTTTACTTAGAAATAATATTTGGAGAAATGATTAAAGAGTTTAAAACTGGACTGAATTCCAAAAATCTGTTTGAGACGACTCCAAAAAAAATTGCCGAACACTCCGCTTAAGTTCTCGTATATTTGTGGAGTCCGGGTCGCCGACTTGTTCAAACTTCACAATTTAAATACAATTACGAGTGAAGCCCTCTCCAAAAACAGGCCTCATCCTGTTCTGATCCCGATAGCTATCGGGAAAATCAGGACGGGACCTCGCACAAAACGCAGGATAACAGTGGAAGTTTGCGGTCTCAAGGCAGCTCAAATCTTGTCAGTACGGAGGTTTGTAACACTCTAAGACCCGGACTTTTTTAACTTACTTTTTATCCAGTTCCATTCCTCTTTTCCGACGCCAATTAGCTTTGACATCAACAGGAACAGGCCCAAAACCAACGCCGATTTTATCATTATCAAAACTATCGGAGCAAGGAATTCCGGGTTGAAAAGCATTCCCAGGAAGGCAGTAAATCCAACCAGAAGAATTTTTAGAGTCTCCAAGCTGAATGGGTCGACCTGAAGTCTGAATTTTAGATAGCCATACTTTACCAGATTGAAGGCCAACATTACTCCGGCAGAACCAATCGCCGCACCTTCAATTCCAAAAATCGGAATCAACCAATAATTCACTGCGATGATCAAAATGCTCATCGCAATAGTCAGTACGAGATTGAATCTGTAATATTTTGAAAAGACCAAAATCTCGCTGTTGACTGAGAAGGCGACGTCAAAAATTTTCCCTAAGGCAATGTAAAAGACAACCCATTTGCCGGCAATGTAGATTTCTCTATTTGGGACAAAGTGATAGATGCTGTCAATATTGGACCATATCAAAGCAAAAAGCAACAGGCAGATGTAGAGTTGCCGGTTGGAAATCTGGCGATAAAGAATGTTGATTGCCTGAATCTGATTTTTGGCAAAATGATCTGCAATCACTGGCA
>DATIAI010000382.1:0-4948 GCA_035458065.1 Algoriphagus sp.
TACGGATCGTTCTTGGGAAGTAATTCAACAAATCTCATCCCTAAATCCCAGTCTTAAAGGACTGAATTTTACTCGAAATTTCGGTAAGTCAGCGGCGTTAGACGCTGGCTTCAGACGGGCAGTTGGAGACGTTGTAATTACAATGGACGCGGACCTTCAGGACAGCCCTGATGAAATCCCCGGGCTTTACGAAATGGTCACTAAAGAAGGATTGGATGTGGTTTCAGGATGGAAAAAAGAGCGCCACGACCCAATTTCTAAAACAATTCCTTCTAAGTTTTTTAACGGTGTGACCCGTTGGATTTCGGGGATTCAGCTGCATGATTTCAACTGTGGCCTCAAAGCTTACCGAAATAAGGTGGTGAAGAATATCCATATCTATGGAGAAATGCACCGCTATATTCCCTTGCTTTCCAAATGGAATGGGTTCGGAAAAATCGGGGAAAAAGTGGTTCAGCACCAACCCAGAAAGTACGGCTATTCCAAATTTGGCTTTGAGCGCTTTCTGAATGGTTTTTTGGATCTGATCACAGTTTCCTTTGTCCATCGATACAAAAAGAAACCCATGCATTTCTTTGGCCTCTTAGGCACCTTGTCCTTTTTGACAGGATTTTTAATTACTTCCTGGTTGATTTTTGAAAAAGTTTATGGACTGAGTAAAGGATTGAAAGTCCGTGAAATCGTGGATCAGCCCTTGTTTTTCCTTGCATTGGTGGCATTGATAATTGGAGTGCAGCTATTTGTCACGGGTTTTATCGCCGAATTGATGACTTCAAATCAGTCCAAGGAAATCGAGTACAAAATAGACGAGGAGCTCAATTTCGACTTTTGATGTTTTTTTCGGTTATCATACCGGTTTTTAATCGTCCTGCGGAGATAATTGAACTTCTTTCAAGTTTGGTCCAGCAATCTTACAAGAATTTTGAAGTGATCTTGGTAGAAGACGGTTCGAAGATAAAGACAGATAAGGTTGTTTCCCGATTTGAATCCGACCTTTCTGTTCAATATTATTTTCAGGAAAACCAAGGTCAGGGATTTGCCAGAAATTTTGGAATGACAACAGCCAAAGGGGACTTTTTTGTCATATTGGATTCGGATGTGATTTTGCCCCCAGATTATTTAGCTGTTTTGGCAAAAGCCATTAAAGAAAGGAAATTGGATGCTTTTGGCGGTCCGGATGCCGCGGCATCTGATTTTTCAAAACTTCAAAAAGCCATGGACTTTGCGATGACTTCTTTCTGGACTACAGGTGGCATTCGAGGAAAGTTGAAAGATCCTTCAAAATATCAAGCCCGAGGTTTCAATATGGGAGTGTCCAGAAAAGTATTTGAGACATTGGGTGGTTTTGTAGATCCTAACAGAGGAGAAGATATTGAGTGGAGTATCCGAATCAAAAAAGCAGGGTTCAAGCTGGAATTGGTGGAAGAAGCATTTGTTTATCATAAGCGGAAAAACACGCTATGGTCATTTGCCAAGCAGGCCTTTTCTTTTGGAAGAAACCGGGTAAATGTTTCGCGCTTTCATCCTGAGGCTATCAAATTGGTGCATTGGATGCCGACTGTATTTCTCCTGTTTTTGCTTTCGATTCTTGTTAATGGCCTCTTTTTCCAGTTTTATATCTTACCCCATGTACTCATTTTTGTGCTTTGGGCCGCTTTGGTGATATATGAAGCAAGTTGGAAATATAAGTCCATCCTAGTTGGTGCTTTGGCACTGATGACTTCAATTATTCAACTTTGCGGGTATGGAGCTGGATTGGTGGTGGAGCTTTTCAGAAAGGCCTTCAAAGGCTAATCCCCTTTTCGGCAGACGAAAATTGTTTCGTCCGGAGCCAGAGAAAAACGTTTCACCTTTTCCGAAGGAAGTTCTTTTACAAATTGGTTTTCTTCAATCTGAAGCCCTGATTTTCTAAGCCGCTTGGCATAGTCTTTTCCGAATTTTCTCACATGATCCCGCTGTCCGAAGAGCTTTTCTCTTGCAGCCGGATCTGTGATGGTTTTGTCTTCGATTGTTTTTTCCAGGTTGTATACTGGGGACTGGAGAATGCCCCAGCCATTAGGTTTTAACACGCGGTTGAATTCTGAACAAGCCAAAATATCATCTTCCACATGCTCTAACACGTGATTGCAAAAAACCACATCGAAGGTATTGTCTGGGAAAGGTATAGAATGAACGTCCATTTTTACTTTCGCCAATGGAGATTCGATATCCGCTGTGATGTAATCCAAATTGGGTAAGGCCTCAAATCTCTCAATGAAACAATGCTCCGGAGCGACGTGCAGGACCTTTAATTTTCCGGTAAAAAAGTCAGTTTTTTCTTTGAGAAAAAGCCACATTAAGCGGTGTCTTTCCAAAGCCAAACAGCTTGGACAAAGTGCGTTTTCTCTTGCAATTCGACCATAAGGGAGGAATTTTTTGTATTTGCTACCGCAGACGGGACATTCCACATCATTTCCCTTATTAAGTTGGGAAAGGACTTTCATGACCATGGGGCTCACTGTCTGGAGGATGGGTCTGGGAATGTAGCGAATGACGAAACTTATGGCGGCTTTCATTGAAAATTTATTGCGCCGCAAGTTACCAAAACAAATTCAGATCAACTTTGCCAAAGACTTTTCTGGATGGGAATTGAAAAAGTTCAAAAGTGTGATGAATTTCAAGCCCATTCCTTCAAATGAATTTTAATTTGAATCGGTCTAGTTTTGAGGATCCTCGATTTCAATCGAGCCTTTAGGTAGTCTCCCGACTTTTTTCAATGATTCCCTGATAATCCACTCCAATTGGCCATTGGTACTTCGGAATTCGTCTGCAGCCCATTTTTCCAGGGCCTTCATCATGGATTCATCGAGCCGTAGTGCAAATGCTTTTTTCTTGGACATGATTTAATCCTCCCTCCAGTTTTCAATAAACTCACTTAATTCTCTCGGCTTTTGGGTTCCGATTAGAATTTTTTTCTTTTCTCCCAAATCAATTAGAAGACCAGAATCTCCCATTACAGTAAAAGCTTTGGTGGTACTGTTTCCTTTGATTCCCCAACCACCGTGGTCGGTCAACGGATTAAATGACTTGACCTCTGCTTCCCGGATTTGGGATTTTTCGATCAGTCTCCATTTGATAAAAGGGAAGTATTTGTAATGGATTCCTTTTTCATCAATTCTGATTTCCAGTTTGATGTTGAAAATCAAAGCCATTACCAGGGCCATTACGCCGAAGACGGCGATTAATGCTAACATTCCCTCATGCCTATCGGACTCATTTGATAAAACCACCACGCTTACCAGAATAAGCGTGGGGATTTCCACCATCAAAATAAGATACATGACCCAAGTGCCTTTATAGGTTTGTTCTTCTTTGAATATCCGACCGTACATGACTTATTGGTGCAAAGTTCCCACATTCAAGACCGGACTGGCACTTCTGTCCGAGCACAAAACAACCATCAAATTGGAAACCATGGCAGCTTTTTTATCCTGGTCAAACTCAATGATGTCTTTCATTTTCAAATCGGTCAAAGCCATTTCTACCATTCCAACCGCACCTTCAACGATTTTTTGTCTGGCTGCCACGATGGCGGTGGCCTGCTGTCTTTGAAGCATGGCTGAGGCAATTTCGGAGGCATAAGCCAAGTTGGAAATCCTTGCTTCGATCACTCTAATTCCTGCCTGGAGTAGCCGCTCTGCAATTTCTTTTTCCAAAGAATGGTTTACTTCCTCAACTCCAGATCTCAGCGTGATTTCAGCATGATCATCCTCAAAATTGTCATATGAGAATAATCCGGCCATTTTTCTCACCGCAGCATCAGTTTGTAGATGGACGAAGTTTTCATAATCCTCCACATCAAAAGTGGTTTTGAAGGTGTCTTCCACCTGCCACACCACGATAGTTCCGATCATGACTGGGTTGCCGATTTTGTCATTCACTTTGAGCGGCTTGTTTTCAAAGTTTCTCACCCGAAGTGAAATTTTCTTTTTAGTCATAAAGGGATTCACCCAGAAAAAGCCAAAAGCCTTGACAGTGCCCCTGTATTCTCCGAAGAGAAGCAACACCATAGCCTTGTTGGGCTCCACTATGAAAAAACCCGGAAGACACATAACGGATACGAAAAGGAGGAAACCTCCCACAATTGGCAACTCTTGAGTGAAGAGATAAACGGAGACTGCAATTCCGGCCATGGCCAAGAAAAGAACAATGTATCCTGAGACGGGTTTGATTATTTTTTCCATTTCAATATGATGTTAAAATGATATCATTGTGAATTACGTGAAAAAAAACTTAGAGTTCAAGTTTTTCAAAAAAAAATACCCCGGTTTGGCCGGGGTATCAGGATTGGTTTGGGAATTTTATTTCTTTTTGAATAGGGAGTCTACAAATTCTTTCCGGTTGAACAGTTGGAGATCCGTCATTTTCTCCCCTACTCCAATGTATTTCACAGGAATTTTAAACTGGTCGGATATGCCTATCACAACTCCGCCTTTTGCAGTGCCGTCCAATTTGGTGATGGCTAATGCTGAAATTTCGGTGACTTTTGTAAATTCCTTTGCTTGGATAAAAGCATTTTGACCTGTGGATCCATCCAAGACCAGTAATATTTCATGGGGTGCATCCGGGATAAACTTCTGCATTACCCGTTTGATCTTGCCGAGTTCATTCATCAAGTTGACTTTGGTGTGAAGCCTTCCCGCTGTATCGATGATCACAATGTCTGCTTTGGTGTCTACTCCTTGTTTGACCGCATCAAATGCTACTGATGCAGGATCTGTATTCATTCCGTGAGACACGACCGGTACGCCGACTCTGTCTCCCCAAAGAATCAGCTGGTCAACAGCTGCAGCTCTGAATGTATCTGCGGCTCCAAGGACAACTGACTTTCCGGCATTTTTAAACAGGTTGGCGAGCTTTCCAATTGTTGTGGTTTTCCCTACCCCATTTACTCCTACTACCATGATCA
>DATIAI010000383.1:0-4870 GCA_035458065.1 Algoriphagus sp.
ATCTAGATTCGAGATTGAAAATCCATAATAGTAAATGAAACTTAAACTGCAGAAGTTCGACCCCTAAGGGGTCGTTACTAAATTCATTTTTTTTTAATCCCACGGGTTACACCCGCGGCTACTGAGAAGTTTGACCCTGCCCTTTCCGGCAAACAGGCCCTTTCGGGGTCGAATACCTTTAAATTCTGACCACGAAGTGGTCTAACATTTCAATGGCCCTAGGTGAAACCTAGGGAAAAGGAAAGTTCAGCATTTGTATGTCAACCCTGAAGGGGTTGAACTCGATTTTATATATCGATGATGAAGAGTCTTTCAGACCAAAGTGCAGCAGATGTTCCCAATTTCGGTTGTCTATTTTCTTTCCTTGGAAATGCTTCGCATCGCCTTCGAGCCTAAAAAGATTATTCCAGGTCTGATGAGTAGGTATATCGCGGCACCGATTAGCGCAAGGATGCTACCAACCAGCGTAGGAAGGACGGCACCGAAAGTGTAAGTCATTCCAAAAACAAATCCCAACAAACATTCTGCCCTATAGATCGGAAGAAACAATGCAGCAAGGAGCACTCCCAACAACATATAACCTGGTAAATCGGATAAACCTAAGGTAAAAAAGGCGGCGAGAAGAGCGCCAAATACCAAAGCAGCCACAAAGCCGAACAAAGCTTGCTTCAGTTGCTTTCCTTTTTCAAGATTTCTAGAACGATATACTCTCTTTTGAATGCGATGGGTAAGAAACCAAGTCAGCGCTGGAATCACAAGTGCACCCCACCAATTAGAAATCAGTGGCAAGCTTTCATCGGCCAGAACATGATGGCTAGGCACACCGCCATTGAAGTAATTCCAGGTTAATAGTGCTCCGATAGCTAGCGTTGCAATTCCAGTAAAATAGAGGCGGGTTCTAAAAAACTCCTTTTCGGACATAGGGCCTCAATATAGCAGGAAAAGGAGGTTTTGTAAAAACTAGTGTCGGTATTTTGCCTATTCCGTGCGGTTTGAATGATTTCAGTATTTCCCTAAAAATCAAAAAGTGGCTGTGGATACTTGAACCATTGGATATCCGATTGATCAAAAACTTAATCCCAACCGTAATACCAAACTTTGGAATAAATAGTCTGTCTCCGTAAGAGAATTAAATCCGGGAGGAAGCTGGGAACTGGGAAAGGGCATGGTACCTTGACGATTATAGGAGCCTGAAAAATACGAAAGCTCCTGGCTTTTGAACGCAAGGGTCAGGGTCAGTGCGGTTTTTCCATTTAGGTCAGGGAAATATGCACCGACAGACGGGCTTGCCATGATTCCTCCTTCATACCAACTCTTTCCCCATTCTGATTCCTCCCCTTTTTCCAGAATCGTCGATCCACCACCGATATCAAACCCTCCAATCAGTTGTGCTTTCCCTTCTTTGCCAAAAAAGCCTCTCCAACCAAAGGCGATTGGAACGATGGACAGGTTTTCATAGTGATCAAAACCCAGGGAAAAACCCACTACATGATATTTTGAAACCCGGGCACCATGAAATGTAAGCATTGAAAAATTGATTCTTTCTTCAATTTCCCCACTCCATTGGTTCTCTACTCTGCCAAACATCGCCCCAAACTCCGTCTGATTATAATAAGCTTTGTCCTGACCATATCCCAGGGAAATGGAAAAGATAAAAAGGCATAGAATGAGGAATCTAACTTTCATTTTCTATTTCTGAACTGTGGTGCAATTGGAAAAGATTATGGAGTTTCTCACAGATGACACAGATTTTCACAGATGTAATATTTCCGGTTTGCCCAAGTACTGCATAACCACTGCAGTGACTTAGACTTTCCAATTCTCGTTGGTCAGGTGCTCAGACTGAACACTGCGACTGAAAACTGATGACTGATCTCTGCTTACTTGACCACAATCGGATTCTTCACATCGATGCAGCTCAGCTTTACGAGCTTTGATGGGGTGCTGTAGTCAAACTGGCAAACTCCGTCAGGTCCAATGACGATCAGAGACTTCGGTCCGGGAATCAAATCCACAGATTTCATCGATTCCAAAAACTCCATTTGATTTTGGTCTATGGTCATTACATCAGTCACCTTGAAGCTCTTTAACCCGTGCACTCCTTCAGCGATATAAAGGTTGTCTCCGGCTAACCCAAGTCCATGGGGATTGAGCATCTGATAGGATTTCATCATATAAGGGCGGTAGGGGTCTTCGATATTGACGACCTGAAGCTGATTGATATTATTGAAGCATAAGCTGCCGCTGCGAAGCGTGACAAAAGCAAAATCCTCATTGACCACCACCGGGTCGCAAGCCGTCATATGTTCGAAAACAGCCATTCGCGTTGGGCTGGAGGGTGTGGAGGCATCGTAAATGTGCATACCGCGGGTTGAACCGATAAAGAGTTTGTTCTGAAATGGAAAGATGGTCTCGATGCCCCCACCCAGATCAATCGGCTTCACAAATTTGGGATCTGCTGCGTTTTTTACTTCAAACACCCGCAGCGTTGATTCATCGACGGCGTAGAGGTGCTCGTTAGCCAGAGTAAATCTTGCCATCGATCCGCCAGTACCGTAACTCTGTGCAGCAGCCGAATAGTTTGCTGCAAAGCTCAAACTGGCATCCATAGCGAAGATTGCACAGTTTGGACATCCCCAATAGGCATTTTCGGAAGTAAGCACTGTGTCTTTGAAAGTGAGAATCTGGCCAGTGTCATGATTGTACATGTGGGCAAATACGTCCTCGACGCGCTTGACGAGGCGGATGTTGCTCAGATTACTGATGTCAAAGGCAAGGAGATCCACATAGTTGTCCGCATACAGGACGTTGTTGTTGATTGCCAAGTCGACGTTGCCTTCGATCGGGATAAAGTTCTTATTGATTGGATTGGAGGGATTGGTATTGTCCAGAATATGGATTCCTTTAGTCGGCTCGTTGATGAATAGGTAATTTCCGTAGATGTAAATTTTTCCCGGACTGTCCAATTCCTTGGGAGGTTCCACGGAAATGGTTCTCGCCCGGACATCACTCATTTCCAGAAAAACAGGAACCATGGTCCGGAAGGTGTGGGTGGTGTTGACTTCGTCCTGGCAGGAAATAGTTAGGACTGAGATCATCAAAATCCAAAGCAGCGGGAATAGTCTTGAAGTTGTCATAAGCGAAAAGTTTGGTTGAGAAAAAAACTCTGGTTGAAAACCAGACGGAAATAGTTTCTCCTATGCTACACCGGTGAAATTTAATTTCGGAAAAAAGGAAAAAAATCTCTCAAAGTCCAAGTTATTTTAGGTATTTGAAGTAGGAAACACTTTTCTGTGATTTGAATAAAAATGAATTTTTCTATCCCTAAACCTTCACGTAACAGAATTCACAAAATTACACTAAGTGGAAAATCACCCTAATCCCCATAGTAAGGGGAGTGTCGTGAAATTAAGCTTCAATGGTCTATTCCTTCAAGGTAAATGCAAGACGGAGGATTTTAAAAGCAATCAAAGACCTGCCTGGTTTTCAAAACCCGGAAGGTCTAGTATTTGGAGACTGTTCAATAAAATGGAGCGGCAATATTGAGGATACCCGAACTTTAATTATTTCAGATTCGTGTTCAAAAAATTCATGACTTTCATCCGGATCTCATCTACATCGAACATCGCACCAAAATGCGGAGCGTCTTTTACGACGATCAACTCATTTTGAACCCCGGCGGTATTCAGCCATCCGCTTAATAATCTTGAGTGATTCGGTGAAACCAAATCGTCTTTCTCCCCATGAATAATCAAAAATGGCGGATCGCTTTCATCCACGTATGTCACCGGACTGGCAATCTTGGCCAAATCAGGCCGATCAAGAGGAGCAGCTCCGATCAGGAGGCCTTCGGGAGATTTTGGATCATCACTTTTAGGAAATAGGACCAATTCGGCGGGGCCGTAAAAGTCAACCACCGCCTTGAAATCGAAGGATTTGGAGGACTTAGGCATAAAGAATTCCGGGACTTTGTTGTTTTTGGAAAGTCCCATAAGTGAGGCTAAATGTCCTCCGGCCGAAAAACCCATGAGTGCAAAACGGGATTTGTCAAAGCCATATTTTTCGGCATTGTCATAGAGATAAGAAACGGCTTTGTTGCAGTCCTGAATCTGGGCAGGAAAGACCGCCTGAGTACTGAATCGGTAGTCAATCGAAGCCAAGGCATAGCCTTGATTTAAGATTTCGGCGACAGTTGCTTTCATATAGCCCATGTCGGCGTATTTGTCATTGGACAACCAACCGCCTCCATGGACCCAGATCACCAGAGGAATCTTTCCGGTGGCATTGGCAGGAAGATAAATATCCAAGAGGTGCTTTTTCAGGGTATCATTGTTGTAGGGGATGTTTCCGTGGAGGATGGTGCCTTCCGGAAAAAGTTTCATCATCGGATTTTCGGTTTGCCCCTGGACAAAAGCAACTGAAAAGCACAATAAAATTGCGGTGATAAATGCTTTGATATTCATCATTTGAGAAGGATTTTCAGATTAAGGTTTACCCATTTCTAAGCTAGGAAATACCCTGTCCAAGCGCAACGTGGTCTGTCTGCCTGGAAGAGATTTTGCTTTAAAATGTCGGATTTAGATTTCCTCCAAGATTGAATTCCCCTTACTCTGATCTCCCGAAGTCCATTGCCAGGATTCATGGAGTTGGATTTTTCCGTTGGGAAGCAGCTCCGGTACCGATCTGCAGATACCGGTCATCAGTTCGCCAGAGGTATTGACCTGATGATAGCGCATTTCAATCTGTCCATTTTCATCCACCAGTCCGATCAGATGCCCTGTTTTGATTTTTCCACCAGAGTAGGTTGAGGTTAAAATGTTTCCTTCCTGTAAATAATGAAAAATGGTTTCGGCGGATGTCTCCCCGTTTT
>DATIAI010000384.1:0-9347 GCA_035458065.1 Algoriphagus sp.
AGACAATGAATTTGTCAAGGAATTGCTTCGGGACAAAACCTTCTACATTACCCCGACTATCAACCCCGACGCCAGAAACAACTTCTTCAAAGAACCGAATACTGCCAATACACCTAGATCAGGCATGATTGTGCTGGATAATGACGGTGATGGGCAAAACGGAGAGGATATGATGGACGACCTTGACGGAGACGGACATATTACGATGATGATCCGTAAGTCTCCAACCGGAAGATTTATCAAGGATCCATTGGATCCGCGAAGATTGATGGCGGTAGGCCCGGATCAGGTTGGAGAATATGAAATGCTCGGTCAAGAGGGGACAGACAACGACGGTGACGGACAAGTGAATGACGACGGGATTGGCTACTACGATCCCAATCGAGACTGGGGTTGGAACTGGCAGCCGGATTACATTCAGCGAGGAGCATTGAAGTATCCATTTACCTTGCCGGAAAACCGCGCTGTGATGGAGTTTGTAATGAAGCATCCGAACATCGCCGGAGCGCAGAGTTTCCATAACTCGGGAGGGATGATCCTTCGTGGCCCCGGTGCAGAAGAAGATGTCAACACCTACAATCAAAACGACATCAGAATCTATGATGCGATTGGTAAAAAAGGAGAAGAAATGATCCCCGGTTATCGCTATTTGACAGTTTACAAGGATCTGTATTCCGTGTTTGGAGGAGAATTGGACTGGTTTTATGGAAACCGTGGAGTCTTTACTTATTCTAACGAATTGATGGTTTCATACCTTTATTTCCACCAGGAATCTTCCGGAAGAGGCGGTCAGGATGAGCAAATGAAAGTAGATCAATTGCTGACTTTTGGAGACGCATTTGTCAACTGGAAAGAATTCAATCATCCTCAGTTTGGATCGGTAGAAATTGGAGGATTTAAGAAAACCTTTGGTCGCGCCCATCCGGGATTTTTGCTGGAGCAGGACGCGCACCGAAACGCTGCTTTCACGATCTATCATGCCTATCACACTCCAAAGCTTTCGGTGATGGATGTGAAAGAGGAGGATCTTGGCGGAGGATTGAAAGCCATCACGGCGACAATCTTCAATGAGCGGATGATGCCAACCCATGCAAGTCAAGATTTGAAATACAAGATCGAGCGGCCTGATTATGTAACAATTTCTGGAGCTAAAGTAGTCGCAGGTTTTGTAGTGGAAGATGAGGACATGAAGAAATTCAAAGAGCAGAAAGCTTCACCGGATCGATTGGCAGTCGAAAATGTACCAGGCATGAGCGCTGTAAAAGTGAAATGGATCGTGTCTTCTGGATCCAATTACACCATCACGGTGGATTCCGCCAAAGGTGGAAAAGCCAGTTGGAAGAAATAATTATTCAGAATACTTTCAATAAATGTAGAATCCCGCTGTATCAATACGGCGGGATTTTTTTGCTTTTAGATCAATTCTACTACCGCGCATAAGCTTTTCAGCTTTAATACAGAGATGAGTTGGCAATCTCAATTAGTATTTGCTAAACCAAAAAACGGGGAACCTGAGATTTGTCGACGCCTTTAGTTTGAATCGAGATCAATACAGTGATATGCTGGTTCACAATGAGGTTACAATGGAAGCTTTTTTTGAAAGCATTTGATATAAGTTTTAACTTCATCGGGGTTCTGTCAAAAATCGAAATGCAACATAGCAATCAAATCGTCTGGATTACGGGAGCTTCCTCTGGATTGGGCAAGGGAATGGCACTGGAGTTTGCTTCAAAAGGCGCAATTTTAGCCATATCTGCCCGAAGAATCGACCTATTGGAAGAAGTCGTAAATGAAATCGAAGCCAAAGGCGGAAAGGCTAAGGCTTATCATTGCGACGTGTTGAATGCTCAAAGTATTGAAGGTTGTGTCGAAGAGATAATCCGGGATTTTGGCAAACTCGACATTGCGGTCGCCAATGCTGGATATGGGGTTTTAGGGAAAATCGAAGAACTCGATGAGTCAGATTGGAATCGTCAAATGGCTGTGAATGTGACGGGATTGGCGCTTACCTGCAAATTTGCTTTGCCACATCTCCGAAAGACCAAAGGAAGACTTGCACTAATAGGCAGCGTGGCTGCTTTTGTGCCCAATCCCGGAGTTGGAGCCTATGGGGCATCCAAAGCCGCTGTTCATAATATTGGAGAGTCTTTGCAAGTAGAATTAAAAGGAAGTGGTGTTTCGTGCACCACTATTCATCCGGGATTTGTGGAAAGCAATATTGCAAGAATAGATAATGAGGGAAATTTCCATCCTGACCGAGATGATCCCCGACCTGCCAATTTGATGTGGACCACAGAAAAAGCAGCGAAAGTGATGGTAAAAGCCATCTATAAAAGGAAAAAGGTTTTTGTCTTCACGGGACATGGGAAGATCCTTGCATTCATGGCAAAACTTTCACCCAGCTTGATAAGAATGGTCATTTCGAAAATAGCCCCAAAGTAATTGAAGATGAAAAGGTTTGCTTTTTTCTTTTGGGTTTTGGCAAGTAGTCCAATGGCTGCTTTTGCTCAGGATCTGCCTATAGTTCTTATTGCCTACTACTCTCAATCCGGAAATACTGAAAAACTAGCCCAGGCAGTGACAGAAGGAGCAGAATCAATAAATGGTGTTGAGGTAAAGCTTTTACCCATTGACCAAGTAACCGAAAGCGATTTACTGGAAGCCTCCGCGATTATCGTGGGTTCGCCAGTCTATAATGCCAACGTTGCCCCGGCGGTGCAGGAGTTCATCAATTCTTGGCCATTTGAGGGAAGGCCTTTGAAAAATAAGATCGGGGCGGCATTCTCCACCGGGGGAGGGATTTCGATCGGAGAGGAATTGGTCATGCTCAATATCCTTCATTCCATGCTGATATATGGGATGATTGTGGTTGGTGGGGAGGAAACCGAAGCTGCATTTGGAGCTTCTGCGATAACGGGCGAAGAACCTTTTGATACAGGAGAATTGGAGGAGATGTTTTTGAAAAAAGGATTCGGTCTTGGAAGCCGAGTTGCAAAATTAGTGGTTGCTTTTCCACAAGTTCTTGATTGAAAAGTGGAGTGGAACTTAAAAAGCTTTCATTATATCCCGGTCAATAAATTTCTATCACTGCCGGCTATCTCAGAAATGTTGATTTTTTTTCTTGAAAAGAACTACTAACTTTTAGACTACTGAAAATCAATTTTTTATATTCTTGTTTTAACCCCAAACCAATCGAATTCAAATGGATCAAACAGAAATCAACAAAGCGCTCCTGGAAAAGACATGGAGTGGTTCGAGTGTCAGTGAGAGGGAAGGACAAGCCTGGGATAAGAAGAAGGAGATGGACTTCACTTACACCAATATCGATAAGTTCATACGCTATAGTTTGGGTGAAAATCCGGTTTTCAGCAATGCCATGTACCTCGGGGATTTTTCCCTTACCCTAGAAGAGGCACAAAGGAGGAAGCACGAATTTGTCACCAAATCCTTGGGGATAAAGAAAGGGAGCCGGGTTCTGGATTTGGGATGTGGTTGGGGAGGATGGCTGAAATACCTCAAAGATGAGGTCGGTGCCGATGGTATTGGGGTCAATCTTTCCGACGGACAAGTGAATGCCTGCAGGCAAAATGGGTTGACTGCCTATATTAAAGACGCTCGGTTTGTTAAGCCTGAGGATTTTGGACTCTTCGATGCAATCACAGCTTTTGGGAGCTTTGAGCATGTGGCCTCTGTGAAGGATTATCTCGAAGGTAGGCAGGATGAAGTCTACGAGGACTATTTCCGACATGTGTCCAATCTGCTAAAACCCGGAGGGAAATTTTATATGCAAAGTATGACCTTTGAGAAAAACATGATCCCTTTTGATCAGATCGACATCAATGCTCCAAAGGATTCTGACAGTTATATTATTGCACTTTTGCTGAAACATAATCCTGATTCCTGGATTGCTTATGGGTACGAGCACATTGTGCGTACAGCAAGTCCTTTTTTCAAAAACACCTATTACAGTGACGGAAGATTAGATTATGTCAAGACTAACCGGGAATGGACTAAGCGGTTTTACAAATTTAACCTGAAAAAATACCTCTGGTTTGCTTCTTTGGTTCCCAAGCTCTTTACAGACAAAGAGTTTAGGCATCAATTAGCAATTTTGAGAGTTAGACCAAATCGGGTTTGTTTTGAAAGGGAAATCATGGGACATGCACGCCTGGTTTTTGAAAAACTTTAAACGGAAGTAAACCTCCTTGGAATGATTAAGAGGAGCGAACCTGTTCCAATTTGTGAATTTCAACCAAAAAATAAACCCCAGCCGAGTTGCCTCAGCTGGGGTTTCACTTTAAAGTTGGTTTAATTATTTGCTAGATGCTACGTATGCTTCGAATCCGCTTGAAGTAGTCACTTTGAAGCTAATAGCTCCAGGAGTAGCTGGCTTCTCGATAGTGTAGATTTTGTGAAGACCTTGAGGATTGTCGATCAACTCAGTGTGGATCAGTTTGTCTCCGTCATAGATTTGTACAGTCACGTCCTTAGATTCCAAGTTGGATACCAACAATCTGTATTGATTGTCACCCATTTCAGTCACTCTGGAGTAAACTACCGGCTTAACAATTACTTCAGTATTGAAAGTTGCAGTTCTCAAAGTGCCGTTTGCGTCAGATACTTCAATGGAATACTCACCTACTGGAAGTGCATTCAGGTCATATCTTTTTGCAAAAGCTTCAGTTTTAGTGATTCTATCACGCAATACCAAACGGTTTTCAGCATCAGTGATTTTCACGGTCATAGTACCTTCAGGTACAGAGGCAACGGCTACCATTACTTTAGCCGGTTCGGTTTGTCTGATTTCTACAGATTTCTCGTCGTTGTGAGCGAACGCTCCAGTTGCGATCCCCGCAACAAAAAGCATAGTGAATAATTTTTTCATTTTACTAGTTGGTTTGAATAGGTTTCAGATTTTGATTGTAACCACAGGTAGACAGATTCTAACAGGGGGAGATTTTGGGTTACAGGGTCTTCGATGCAATTCGAATTACAATACAAAGATACCAGACGGAAATACAATTGCAAAAGTTTCAATAAAACTTTATAAAAATTTATAATTCCTTAACGCAAATGCCGAATTATTGAAAATAACATAATTTAGGCCCGCTAACGATTGCGAAGATGATTTTGTGGGGTCAATTTTAGTAAAAACAGAATAAAAGTTTGTGAACTGAGTTAAAATCAAAATGATGTAATTACATCATTTGAAGTTTGCCCCTTTCCGCAATCGATTGTAGAAGTTGAAAAAAAATTCCTTTTTGATTTATGTCAAACAAAAAAGCCCGAGAATTTCGGGCTTTTGATGTCTAGAATCGGAAATTAGGTTGTTTTTTGGACTTAGTTTACCTGAGCTGTCGCCTTGGCCAGGGCTTCTTGGGTGAATTTTCCCTTCAGTTCAATGACCATCAAGTCACCTTCCTTTTCATCTCCTACCAAAATGACCAAATCGGAGATAATTGAAGCTCCTTTGGAATAAACCACTACTCCGCCTTTTCCTTCCGAGGCTTCCATCAGCAATTCATATCGCTCCTTTTCCAGACTTTTTTGTAGCGCTTTAAATTCTGCGTAGTTATTGGAGTTTTCAGGCAGCGTGAAAAAATTCAGCTTTTCTACCGACTTAGCTACTGTCGCCATATCGTCTTCGTCAATATCGAGTTTGAACCCTTCTGCGAAGTTCATGAAGTTGCCTCCAAGTTCGAGGTGAAAGAAATCGTCATCAGCTTTGTATTTGTCTTTCAATGCGGCGACGCTGTTACTTTGAGCATTGGCCATAAAAACTGCGGCCAGAAATGTGAGCGTTAAAATGAGCTTTTTCATTTGATTATATTTTGTTTTTTAATGGCCAAATGGAATCTCGCATGATTGATATCATTCCTAAGTGGGACTGTTTGGTCATGCTTGATTTCATGTGTTGATGGAGTGTGGGTTTAGTTTTCAAAATTATTTTTAGGTCGGTAATGTGATTTTATTTGGATCCTTTCGGCCCCTTAGAGCCTTTCCCGTATTGTTCCATTCCTGGGATGTCTGTCTTTTCTGCCAGCATGTTGAGATCTTCGTATGTGAAACTTCCCAGCATGGAAAGCAGGGTGAAGGATTTGGTGTCACCGGTTAGCATGGTGAGTTCTTTCACCAATCCTGCCTCTTCACGGACCATAAACTTGAGGCTGGTGCCTTTGTCTTGGACATCCATCAACTCTTCGTATTGGTTTTTATTCAGGGTGCCCATTGCCTCTTTGTAGAGTGTCATACCATCGACTTCTTCGGATGAAAGGATTCGAATTCCTTTGATTTTGGAGATTAATGTACCGAGCTCTTCCGCGTCTGCATCTCCGTCTGCATTGTTTTTGAGAAACCCTCCTGCCATTTGCATCATTTTAGGAGAGATATAAACTCGTGAGAAGCGGTCATCCTCCATGTATTTGGAGAAAAACTTCTGAATGGCATCATCTTGGGCAAAGGCCGAACTTGCCAGTCCAATCAGGAATAAGATTAATAGGTAGGTCTTTTTCATTGCTTAGTTTTTTTGGTCCATTTGGAAAACCTGATTCGTAGTGTTCAGGTATTTCAGATCATTGAGCGGCTGCATTTGTTGTTGTCCTTTAGACAGATTAGATTGGATCAAATCCAGGGCATACATGACTTCTTCATATGCCGCTTTCTCGGCTTGTTTTTGCTCGTAAGTCCTCCATCCCCAATAGCTACCCAACAGAATGGTAACTGAAGCTGCCCAGCTGATCCATGTTGTGTTTAGCCTGCGAACTTTTGCTTTTGGAATGCTCAGTTTTTGGGGTTCTTCAGACCGGAAATTTCCAAGTGCCTGGAAGAGTTCTTTTTCTTTTTCATATCCTTCCGATTCCAGGATCAGTATTCGAAGCTCTTTTTCCTCACTCAGGGAAGTTTCCGCTTCCCAATATTTCTCCAACAATTCTTCGGTTCGGGTCTTCATCTGGTTATTCCTTGGTTGATTAACTTTTCCCGCAACGCTTTTCTTGCACGGTGCAGGTTTACTTTAACTTGATCGAGGCTGATTTCCATTTGTGTGGCAATTTCCTCGTAGCTCATTTCTTCGACCTCCCGCAGGTGAAAGATCTCCCGCTGTTTTTCAGGTAGCCCATCCACCAAAGCAAATATCATTTGATGTGATTCTGCAGATTCCAAATAGTCAGTTTCCACGGCAGTCGGTTCAGGCATTCCATCCAATCCATCCAATCGGTTGTTTTTCCTGTGATGCATCAGTACCTCATTTTTCAGGCTTTTGACCATCCAGCCGGTAAGGTTTGGATGAGTCTGGAGTTCCTTTTGACGCTCCACGGTTTTTTCGAAGACATTCTGAAGGACGTCCTCAGCCAGGGAGCGATCCTTGATCCAAAGGTAGACCAGCCTGTAAAGCTTGCCCCGCATTGGCCAGATGTGCGTCTCGAAAAATGAATTCATTTAAGAAGGTGATGCGGATGAAAGGAAAATGTTACACTCAATGAGAAAATTTCGGAAAAATATTTGCCGAAGCCTAAAACTGAGCTGAATAGAGCGTGTTGGCTATTAGATTAAGGTTTTGAGCAAGCCTGAGATTACCTTAGATTCAATTTAAATTTGAATCAAAAAATAGTATGCATGCAGACTATTTTATATTTTGCAGGGATGAAAAAATTGGTTTTACCGAGCTTGATTTTAAGAAAAGGACAAAAAAAATCCCGATCCGTGGGGATCGGGAGGGTGGTGATAAGTGGACTCGAACCACCGACTCACGGATTTTCAGTCCGATGCTCTACCAACTGAGCTATATCACCGACTCGTAAAGTGATGCAAAGGTAGAAATTTGACTATTTGATACAAACCCTTTTCAGAAAAAATAAGCCCAAATTTACAAAAAACAAGCTAATCTGATCACTATGAGCATTTTACCACAACTCGCATTTGTCCTGATTTTGGGTGGGGCGGGGTATTTATTGAGTAAAAGGATCAAATTCCTCAGAAGAAATATCCTTTTGGGAAAAGCTGAGACCCGAAATGACCAACCTGAAAACAGATGGAAGACCATGATGTTGGTCGCTTTTGGTCAGCAAAAAATGTTTAAGCGGATTGTCCCTGCCTTATTGCACTTGTTGATCTATGTGGGGTTTTTGGTGATCAACCTAGAGGTGTTGGAATTCATCCTGGACGGGATTTTGGGGACGCACCGACTTTTTGCTCCTGTATTGGGAGGATTTTACACTGCAGCAATCAATATCTTTGAATTTTTGGCGGTTGCAGTACTGGTTTCCTGTTTTGCTTTTCTGATCCGAAGAAATGTAATGAAGGTCGAGCGGCTAAATAAGCCTGAACTGAAAGGCTGGCCTGCTATGGATGCAAATCTGATTTTGGTGATCGAGATTGTTCTGATGTTTGCAATTCTCACAATGAATGCGACGGATCAGATTTTGGCCGAAAGAGGTGATCAGCATTACTTGGCACTTGGGACATTGTTTTTCAGCAGTTTCATCCGACCTGTTTTTGAGGGAATGTCTGACGGGGCATTGGTTATAATTGAGCGATTTGCCTGGTGGTTTCATATCATCGGAATTTTGGCTTTCGCGATTTATGTGACTTATTCCAAGCATTTGCACATCTTTTTGGCTTTCCCAAATACCTGGTATTCCAACCTGAAGCCGAAAGGAGAAATGATAAACATGCCAGAGGTAACCAACGAGGTCAATATGATGCTGGGAATTCCGGTGGAAAATCCTGCAGAGCCGCCGGCAGAAATTGGGCGATTTGGCGCAAAGGATGTCAATGACCTCAGCTGGATCAATGTGCTCAACGCTTATTCCTGCACAGAGTGTGGGCGCTGCACGGCCGAATGTCCTGCAAATCTGACGGGGAAAAAACTTTCACCACGCAAAATCATGATGGATGTGCGGGACCGTGCTGAGGAAGTTGGAAAAAGTATTGATTCTGGAGGCCCCGGTTTTGAAGATGGAAAGTCTCTTTTGGGAGATTACATCACCAAAGAGGAGATCAACGCCTGCACGACATGCAACGCCTGTGTGGAAGCCTGTCCGGTGAATATCGATCCGCTATCAATTATTCTGCAACTGCGCCGTTATGTTGCGATGGAGGAGTCGGGTACACCGGCACAATGGAATTCAATGTTTCAAAATATGGAAACCAGCTTTTCACCCTGGAAATTCAGTCCTTCCGACCGATTCAATTGGGCTGAAAAAGTGAAGGAAACTGAGCAGTGATCAGGAAGCAGTGAGCAGTTATCAATGATCAGAGTTCAGTAAGAATGAGCAGTAAAAAAGTGTTTAGTCTAAACAAATATGAAAACCTCAACTCTGGTACAGCCCTAGTAAATCGTAAATCCA
>DATIAI010000385.1:0-2212 GCA_035458065.1 Algoriphagus sp.
CTATGAAACAAATAATACAATCGCGGCTTAGGCTGGATTCATGGTTAAGAAGAGTAGGGCTTCTCTTTTTGCTGATCTCAGTTTTTGCGACACATTCGATGGCGCAAACGTCAGTCAAAGGAGTAGTCACTGACCCTTCAGGAGCTGAATTTCCGGGAGTTTCTGTCCTGGAAAAGAACACCCAAAATGGTGTGGTAACAGGGTTGAATGGCGAATTCACCATTCAGACTTCCTCTGCAAATGCAGTATTGGTTTTTTCATTCATCGGTTACAAATCCCTTGAGCTTGCTTTGGAAGGCAGAACTTCTATTGAGGTAGCACTCACTGAGGAGGAAACCTTGCTTGAGCAGGTAATAGTAGTGGGATATGGAACCCAAAAGAAAATCAATGTAACCGGTGCTGTAGACCAAATCTCCGGTGATCAATTGATCGACCGGCCCATTTCCAATTTGGTGCAAGGTTTACAAGGCGTTAGTCCAGGTTTGAACATCACCTACCTTGGAGGAAAACCTGGAACCGTCCCCAACATCAATATCCGCGGATTTACCTCTATTAATGGAGGTGGGCCACTGATCGTGATTGACGGCGTCGCAGGCAGCAACAGCGACTTGCTCAGGTTAAATCCCTCAGACATTGAATCGTATTCAGTACTTCGGGATGCAGCTTCGGCCGCTATTTATGGAGCTAGAGCTGCATTTGGGGTAATATTGATTACTACCAAAAAAGGGCAAGAAGGCAAACAGGTGATTTCATACAACAATTTTTTCGCTTGGGGCAAACCATCTGTACTTCCTGAGCCTGTAACAGACCCCTACATTTATTCACGGGTTTTGGAGACTTCCACAAACAATACCCCTTGGGACTATGTGAATTATTCTGATGCACATTACCAATGGGCTAAAGAAAGATCTGAAGATCCCTCTGTGGAAGACACCCGCTTAAATCCTACCAACCCGAACCTTTGGGCTTACATGGGAAACAATGACTGGTATGATTACTTCTTTAATTCCTCTTCTTTCTCCATGAATCACAGCCTGTCCATCAGTGGAAGCAGTGGGGGAAAAGTACCGGTGGGCTATTACATCTCTGGTGATTACACCAACGAAAACGGGATGAATAAACTGGCGGATGATTACTGGGACCGATATTCCATGAGAGCCAGAGTAACCGCCAATCCGCTTAAATGGCTTAATGTTGACAATAACCTCAACATTTATCAGACAAAAAGAGCTGATCCTTCTACCAGCCTAACTGATATCTACTACCTCCAGCCTACCGATGTGGCAGTAAATCCGGATGGAACCTGGGCGAATACAGGTGCAGGAAGACTTGCCGGCCGACTCACTGATGGAGGAAATAATCAGGAAAATATGTTTGGGTTCCACAATATTCTAAGAACCACAGGTACTTTCCTGAATGGAGATTTGACTGTGAATGCCAATGCAAGCTTCAAAAAGGAACAATGGAAATACCATTGGGACAGAAGGAAATTTCGGATCGGATATGGACCGGAAGACATCCGGTTTGAAGGTGGAGACGGCTCAGTGACAGAGCGAAATGGAGACCTTTCTGATATCATTTTTGACTTTTATAGCAGATACGCCAAAACCATCGGTGACCACAGTTTTGGAATCTTGGCAGGATACAATCAGCAGAGTTATACCTATAGCTCCATCCAAGCTGAAAAAAGAGTATTGATTTCATCTTCGCTTCCTTATATCGGTTTGACAACCGGAGATGCGTTTATTACTCCGAGCTATAGTTCTTTTGCTACTCAGAGTATGTTCGGAAGAGCAAATTACACCTTCAAAAACCGGTATATTTTTGAATTGAACGGGAGATACGACGGTTCATCCAGATTCCCCCAGACTTCCCGATGGGGATTTTTCCCCTCAGTTTCGGGTTCTTGGCTGATGATGGACGAGCAGTTCTTTTCAGGCTTGACCAATACCATTTCCACTTTCAAAATCAGAGCCTCTTATGGGGGGTTGGGTAACCAAAACGTAAGTGACTTCGGATATATCCAAACGCTGCCAACCGGCTTGTCCAGTTATCTGATCAACGGAAACAGACAAACGATCATCACTTCCGCACCCTTATTGGCGGTAGATCCCAACTTCTATACATGGGAAGAGGTAATCACCAGCAACTTCGGTTTGGACTTTGGACTATTTGGAGATAAGGTCAGCGGTTCATTTGACTATTTCGTCCG
>DATIAI010000386.1:0-4262 GCA_035458065.1 Algoriphagus sp.
CCTATGAAAGAGCACGTTTGAACTATTTCGGTCGAGCTTCCTACAATTACAAAGAAAAATATCTCGCGGAATTCCTTTGGAGATATGACGGTTCCTACTTATTCCCTGAAAACACCCGTTACGGCTTCTTCCCTGGAATCATGTTAGGTTGGGTTGTCTCTGACGAGAACTTCTGGCAAAATTCTCTGGGCAAAACTTTTGATTTCTTTAAAATCAGAGGTTCTTGGGGGCAATTGGGTAACGACCAAATATTCTTTGATCATGATGGTGTAAATGGAGCTTCATTGCAAGAGTATCAGTTCCTTTCCACTTACGGATTTAGCTCCTATATTATTAATGGGCAAGAGGTAAAAACGCTTTTCGAAAACAGGATTCCAAATACAAGGGTTACTTGGGAAATTGCCAACAACACTAACCTGGGTTTTGAAGGTCAATTCCTCCAGGGCAAAGTTTTCTTCGAATTTGATGTGTTCTATAACAAGCGAACCAATATCCTTTGGAGAAAAAACGCCTCTGTGCCTCAATCTACCGGTTTGATCCTTCCTGCCGAAAACATCGGTGAAGTGGAAAACAAAGGTTTTGATTTAAATGTGGGATACCGTGGTAACATTGGCCCCGTGACTTTCTCCGCATCGGTGAACGGTGGTTATGCCAAAAACAAAATCTTGTTCTGGGATGAAGCTCCGGGAGCTCCTGAATGGCAGAGATCTACCGGAAAGCCGATGAACACCTTCTTGGTTTATCAGTATGACGGTGTTTTTGCAACTCAGGAGGATATCAACTCTGAAGAATTGGATTATTCTGCAATCTCCAACAATCTTCGTCCTGGTGACATGAAATACAAGGACTTCAATGGTGATGGTAAGATCAATCCTGAGGACCGTGTAAGAATGGACAACAACGACATTCCAACGTTTCAAGGCGGTATCAACTTGAACATGGCATGGAAAAACTTTGATTTGGCTGTATTGTTCCAAGGAGCAGCTGGTGCAAGACAGTATGTAAGTGCCGGTGAATCCGGTAACATCGGTAATTACCTCTTGGATATCCATGACAACAGATGGACTATTGATAATCCAAGCAGTGTTCACCCTAGAATTGCCAACAGAAGTGATCAGTATTACTCAGGTGGAAACACTTACTGGTTCAGAAGTTCAGATTACATCCGATTGAAAAACTTCGAGTTGGGCTACAATCTGCCAGGCCACCTGACCGAAAAAGTTGGAGTAAAAAATCTTAGACTGTATTTCAACGGAATTAACCTGTTCACATGGGATAAGCTGAAGGTCTATGATCCGGAAACAAACAATAGCACAGGACAATACTATCCTCAGGCTAGGGTTATCAGCACAGGTATTAATGTCACCTTCTAACATTTGTGAATCATGAAAAGAATCAATAATTATTTTGCAATTCTGCTCGCTGCATGCTTCACGTTTACAGCATGTAATGATGACTTCCTCAATACCAAACCACTCGGTGAGGTAGATGAGACAAGCGTTTGGACGGACATTGCTTTGGCAGAAGCATTCGTGGTAGGAATTTACCAGGGTCTAGGAAATGGTGGATTTGACGAGCAAATGCTCGCATCCCTCACAGATGAATCCATGTTTACTCACCCAGGTAGGGGAATTACTACCATTACAGAAGCCCGCTCAAACCCCGCTGATATCGGTTGGGTGAACGGTACCTTAGCCTGGAATACTATGTATTCCCGTATCCGGGCAACGAACCTGGCGATTCAAAAACTTACTGATGAGAAATTTCCTCATACAGGTGCCTCTACTGATAGACTGATCGCTGAAGCTAAGTTTATGAGAGCTTACTATTACCATCAGATACTCAGATATTATGGAGGTTTTCCCATCATTGATTTTCCTTATACCTTGAACGCCGAGACTTTCGAGGCTCCAAGAAATACCTATGAGGAATGTGTCAACTTCATTGTGAAAGATCTGGATGAAGCAGCAGCTTTGCTTGTTGGTAAATCTGCTATCCGGGGAAGAGCTACTCAGGCGTCTGCTTTGGCTTTGAAATCCCGAGTCCTACTTTATGCAGCAAGTGACCTCCATGATGGACCTACGGCTAAGGCAAAATCTCCGGATTTGGCTGCTTATGGCAACTTGGACATTTTGGCGTATCCTTCTGGCAACAGAACTGAAAGATGGCAGAAAGCTCAGGCTGCTGCAAAAGCGGTTTTGGATGTAACTACCGGAAATCAAATGGGCTTATCAGCTCCAGTTGCCCATCAAGTAGGTATTCAGAATTACATCAACAACTCTATGGCTAGAAATGGTGGAGAGGCCGAAATTCTTTTAGGAAGGTATTTTATCAATCTGAAGCAAGAAAACGGAGGTCGTCAAGGCTTGTTTAATGGTCCAAACGGATACAACAACTGGGCTGGAAATACTCCGGTTCAACTCCTGATCGATGACTATGAAATGATGGACGGTACTAAGTTCTCTTGGTCAAATCCTACTCATGCTGCTGCACCTTATCAAAACAGAGATGCCAGATTCTATGCTTCGGTACTTTATGATGGCGCACAGTGGAAGCCAAGATCCTCAGCCAACCAGCCACGGGATCCACTTGGTCAAATCCAGACTGGTACCTATGAAATTACCGGAGGCACTGGAACGCATTTTGGATTGGATACCCGTAATAGCCCAATCGAAGACTGGAATGGTACCTATACAGGTTATTACTTCCGTAAATTTATCGATGCTAATCCTGCAATCGTAGATCAAAATACTTGGCAGCAAGTTCCTTGGCCTGTATTGAGATATACTGAGGCAGTATTGAACTACGTTGAGGCATCCATTGAGTTGGGTCAGGAAGATGAAGCCAGAGCATGGCTCAATCAAATCAGATTCAGAGTAGGCCAACCTGCTGTGACTGAGACAGGTGACGCCTTGAAACAGCGCTACAGAAACGAGCGAAGAATTGAAATGGCCTACGAAGAACAGCGTTACCATGATGTACGCCGTTGGATGATCGCTTCGGAAACGTTTGGAAGACAGGCAAATGGTATCAATATCACTGGTACATTCAAGCCGGGCCAAACGCTTGGCACCTATCGATACGATCCTACGATATATAATTATGTCTATAAAGTGATCGACATGGATCCGGGTAAGGAAAACCGTAAGTGGTTGGACAAAATGTATTACTTGCCAATCCATCGTGATGAAATGAACCGAAATTCACTGCTGGTTCAAAATCCGGGATACTAAAAATCCTGATTAACTTGTCTGAGCTATCCCAATTGGGGTAGCTCAGATTTTATTCCTATGAAGATATTTCCTTTACCCTATTGCCTAGTCCTTTGTTCTTGGCTTTTTTTTTCATGCGATAAAGCCGAACAGCAAAGTACTTCTGAGCCTTCCACTGCCTCAGATCCAATATTCCGGTTACTTTCCTCAGATTCCACCGGAATCACTTTTTCAAATCCCATCGAGGAAGATCTTAATCTAAATGTCCTGATGTATGAATACCTCTACAATGGTGGAGGTGTAGCGGTGGGTGACCTCAATCAAGACGGTTTGGATGATATTTATTTTTCTGCCAATGTAGGCCAAAACCAGCTTTACCTGAATGAAGGTAATCTGAAATTCAAAGACATTACCCAAGCCTCCGGAGCCACAGGCCGTCCAGGACCCTGGAAAACCGGTGTTGTCTTGGTGGACATCAACGGGGACAACAAACTCGATATTTACCTTTGTCATTCGGGTGCATTAATGCCCGAGAAACGTAGAAATGAGCTTTTTGTAAATCAGGGGAATGATCCTAACGGTATTCCACAATTCAAACAAATGGCCGAAGAATACGGAATTGCTTCCGAAGCCACATCGACTTCTGCGGCATTTTTTGATTATGATCTGGACGGAGATTTGGACCTCTTTCTTTTAAATCACAATACAAAATCAATCCAAAATCACGATGTCACCCTTACCAAGAACCTGCTAAAGGAAAAGCATGAAGCGGGGTCACAGCTTTTTGAAAATCAGAACGGGAAATTTACCGAAGTCACTGAGCAGGCAGGTATTTCCAGTTCTAGCCTATCCTACGGTCTTGGGGTTTCAGTAGCCGATATCAATGGAGATGGCTGGCCTGATATCTACATCGGCAACGACTACTCCATGCCGGATTACCTTTACATCAACCAGAAAAACGGAAAATTCAAAGACGAAATCCAGTCCATGCTCGATCATGTTTCCCATTTTTCTATGGGCAATGATATCGCTGACATCAACAATGATGGA